>URNU01000001.1 GCA_900549275.1 uncultured Collinsella sp.
CTTGAAATTGAACGTTCGTAATGTGGGAGTGATCTGTTGTTCCCATATTATGTCTCCTATTTGGTTTTAGCTAATTGCCTGCTGTTCCGCCTCAAAGGTTCGCTTGGCCTCTTTAATACGTTGATTGCATACGTCGATGTAATCAACGGGCCGCTTCTTAAACAAAGCAACGTCTTCGTTTTTCTCAATGCCGATGAAAGAACGCCCTTCCAGCACGGCTGCGACACAGAACGATCCGCTTCCGCAAGCGTTGTCGAGAACGATGTCTCCAGGATTTGTGTACGTCCTGATCAGATAACGACCAAGCTCAACCGGCTTTTGGGTAGGGTGGTATACGGCACCCTCGGATTCGGCCGTCTTAAAATAGACGATGTCAGTTGGATAACGGCTGCCGTCGCTCTTTACGTGCTTCGGGGAAAAATCTCCATAGCTTCCAGTGAGCTGATCTTTGCGAACTCCCTTGTCGTAGGCTTCACCTTCGCTCATCTGCGGATTGTAAGTAGGCTGCGCCTTATAGAAAACGCATATGTCTTCGTATTTGCGAAGCGGCTGCTTTTTCGCGTTCAAGAAGTTGGTTGCTTTTGATTTAACCCAAATAAGCTTGTATTTATATATCTCAGGGGCGTGAAGCATCAGCTTCGCGGTAAAAAGCCCACTGCTTGTCAAAACGATAGCGCCATGCGGTTTGATGATGCGCAGGTACTCGGTAAAGAGCAGGTCGAGGTTGATGATCGAATCCCATTTATTCTGGGTGGTTCCGTAAGGAAGATCGCAAAGAATCATATCTATGGATTCGCCGGGAATGCCCTTCATTACCTCAAGACAATCGCCCTCAATAATCCGGTCGCGGAAAGGCTCTAACGACCTCGTGTCCTCTGCTTTAATTACCTTCATCCTCGCTCCTTAAGTTTAGTCTTTCATTATACGTCTAGGCAAAGACGCTTCAATCCATTTGCGGACGTATGGTTAGAAGAACGTGTTCATAGGGGCGCGGGAAATCCCCCGCATCGCCGCGCGCAAGAGCCGGCAATAAAACCTCCGGCCCTGCTTGGCCCTGGGAGTAAACGTCAGACTTGCCCGATTCACGCCTCGCGCAAGGGCCGTTCTACTCCCCAGACCTGATCTGCATGGCTGGTTTCTCCTTTGAGAGCTTGTTTTGATGTTGACAAGCTTTTGGTCAGTGGCCCCTATTGCTGAGTGGGAATGGTGGGAATAACCGGCCTCAGAACATGCTGGTTCGAAGGCTTTCTTTTTGCATGTCTGCCTAAAACGACTCCTTGCCAAAGCCCCTTGAGCATCGGGCGGCATTATTGAGCGTGGGCGTTATCGTAGGTATCTTTGATCTCTTCCGGCAAATCGTCGGGAATCAGCGCCTTCACTCCATCCTCGTTGCCATCTTGGATCGCCTGCTCGTAGTACCAGCATTTGAACTTCAACATGTCCAGCGCGCGGTTCATCTTCGCGATCTCCGACTCCATGTGGGCCTTCTGCTCCTCGAACATGGCCTTGCGCTTGGGATATGTCGATGGGCCCTCCGCACACCATTCCATGAACAGTCGGATGTCCTTAATCTCCATCCCAGCCTTCTTTAAGCATTCGATGACCCGAAGCGCCTCGAGTTCCGTATCGCCGAATCGGCGAATGCCGGATGTCCGTTCCAATCCCGGGAACAGCCCCTGCTTGTCGTAATACCGCAGCGTGGAAACGGGCAGACCGAACATCTCCGCTACCTGTCCGATTGTGTACATGGTCCCTCCGGATAAATCTCGAATTCATTCCTTGACCTAAAGTCAGGTTTAGGTATTACCTTCATTCTCGTCAATATAAATCGGGAGCGCAAGGGATTTTCGCCAAAGGCGCACGCTTGCCGGAACGGTATTCGCCGGCGGCGTGAGCGGCGTGGGTGAAATCGCCGGGCATCTTGATGTTGAGCAGGCGCGACGAATGGGCATGGAAATCTAGGCGCGGCTTAGCTGCGCGAGAGCAGTTTGTACTCAAAACCATCGACAGGAGGAATCAAACATGACGATTAAGCAGACAGCGGGCAGGGATGCCCTGGGGGACTTTGCCCCCAAATTTGCACAGCTCAATGACGATGTGCTGTTCGGCGAGGTGTGGAGCCGAGAAGACAGGCTTTCCCTTCGAGACCGCAGCGTGGTGACGGTGGTGGCCCTGATGGCGCAGGGACTGACGGACTCTTCGTTCCAATATCATCTGATCTCCGCAAAGAACAATGGAGTGACCAGGACGGAGATAGCGGAAATCCTTACGCACGCGGCGTTTTACGCGGGCTGGCCCAAGGCGTGGGCGGCCTTTCGCATGGCGAAGGAGGTCTGGGCAGATGACGATGCCGCTGATGTAAGAGCTGAGCATCAAAACGAGATGGCCTTTCCCATCGGTGCCCCCAACGACGCATTTGCGAAGTACTTTATCGGGCAAAGCTACCTCGCGCCCCTTTTCACCGAGCAGGTCGGCGTCTACAACGTGACGTTCGAGCCCGGCTGCCGCAACAACTGGCACGTCCATCACGCCAAAAGCGGTGGCGGACAGATTCTCGTCTGCGTGGCTGGTCGAGGGTTTTACCAGGAATGGGGCAAACCGGCACAGGAGCTGTGCCCTGGCGATGTAGTAAATATTCCCGCGGGCGTAAAGCACTGGCACGGTGCGGCGCCCGACAGCTGGTTCTCCCATCTCGCGGTAGAGGTTCCGGGCGAGGAGACCTCCAACGAGTGGTTGGAGCCCGTGGACGACGGGCAATACCCTAGAGCGACTGACAAGGAAGCTTAGGCATGGAGCAGTTGAAACTGACGCAGGAATGGGACAAGGTATTCCCCAAAAGCGACAAGGTTGAGCACAGCAAGGCAACCTTCCGCAACCGATACGGCATCACGCTGGCTGCCGACGTGTACGTACCTAAGAAAGCGGAAGGCAAACTGCCCGCCATCGCCGTCAGCGGCCCGTTTGGCGCGGTGAAGGAGCAGTCCTCCGGTCTGTACGCGCAGAAAATGGCGGAGCTGGGATTTTTCGCAATTGCCTTTGACCCGTCCTATACCGGCGAGAGCGGCGGCACGCCTCGCTATGTAGCATCCCCGGACATCAACACCGAGGACTTCTGCGCAGCGGTGGACTTCCTCTCGGTACAGGAAAACGTCGATCCAGGGCGCATCGGCATCATCGGCATCTGCGGTTGGGGCGGCATGGCAATCAATGCTGCATCCATCGACACTCGTATCAAAGCTACTGCTGCTATGACGATGTACGACATGACCCGTGTGACCGCCAACGGCTATTTTGACGCTGAGGATTCCGAACAGGCGCGCTTCGAAAAGCGGAAAGCGCTGAACGCGCAGCGCACCGAGGACTATAAAAACGACAGCTATGCGCTGGCGGGCGGCGTGGTCGATCCGCTGCCGGAGGACGCGCCGCAGTTTGTGGCGGACTATTACGCCTACTACAAGACTCCGCGAGGCTACCATCCCCGCAGCCTGAACTCCAATGGCGGCTGGAATGTGACGTCTTCGCTGTCCTTTTTGAATATGCCGATTTTGCAATATAGCAGTGAAATCCGCTCTGCCGTGTTGCTGGTGCATGGCGAGAAGGCGCACTCCCGCTATTTCAGCGAAGCCGCGTACGGCAAGCTGACCGGGGACAACAAGGAATTGCTCATTATCCCTGGTGCCAGCCATACCGACCTTTACGATCAGATGGACATCATTCCGTTTGGAAAGCTGAAGGCATTCTTTGAGGAGTATCTGAAATAAGGCGTGCCTTGATTTAATGCCAAGTCTCCAGCAACGATTCTTCTAAAGAGAGGGAGTAGCTGAAACGAGGCGATTGATTAACTCCATTCGTTTTGGTTACAAGAAAACATGCTGCGCGCCTGCAGCATGAAGGAGAGGGAATCCTATGAATATCGTTGTATTGAGTGGTAGCCCGCGCAAGGGCGCCAATACCGACACCATGGTCGAGGCGTTTGCCGAGACCGCGCGTGAGGGCGGCAATACGGTCGAGGTCGTCCGCGTTGCCAGCAAGAAGATCGCCGGCTGCTTGGGATGCCAGTATTGCTTCGCCCATGAGGGCGTCTGCGTGCAGAAGGATGATATGGCCAACGTGATCGAGTCTCTGAAAGGCGCCGACATGGTTGTCTTCGCCTCGCCTATCTACTGGTTTGATATCACCGCGCAGGAGAAGGCCGCCATTGACCGCCTGTACGCCTTCGGTGCCACGGGCTTCCCGTTCACCAAGACGGCCCTTTTGCTCGATAGCCACAGCGAGGGCGTCTATGATGCGGCGATCGCTATGTACAAGTCAACCTGCGCGTACTGCAAGTGGGAGGATCAGGGCATTGTCACCATCAGCGGTATGACCGAGCGCGACAGCATGGCATCGTCGCCCAAGTTGAAAGAGGTGCGAGAGCTCGCCCGCAAGCTCGCCTAAGGACAAGAAGGACGCATGGCAATCCGTGTTGGTGGAAATGCTTGCAATCCTTATCAAGAGATAGGGGTGTATTCCCTCAAGTGCCGTATAGAACAATTTTTTAACGCAGAAAAATAACTGAAAACAAATTAATCCGCGTTAAAATATTGTCAAACAGAGGTTCATGAGGGAAGGTTGCGTATGCGTCGCAAGGCAGACGAGCTCCTGAGGGAATGGCGAGACAGGGCTGATAGAAAACCTTTGCTGGTCAAAGGCGTGCGCCAGTGTGGCAAGACCTATCTGCTCAGAACGTACGCCCAGGATCTTTTCGAATCGGTTGTCTACGTTAATCTTGAGAACGACCGGTCGGCGCGAGCGGATTTTTCGGGCGGTCTTGACCCTCATTCGATCGTACGCGCGATCGAGGCTCGTACGGGACAGCGTATCGTGCCTGGCAAAACCTTACTGTTTATTGACGAGATCCAGGCATGCGAGGAAGCGCTCACTTCCCTTAAATACTTTTGCGAAGATGCTCCCGAGTATTACGTTGCGGCTGCTGGGTCGCTTCTTGGGGTTGCCATTAACCATCAGTCGTATTCGTTCCCCGTTGGAAAGACCGACTTGATTGAGATGACTCCGCTCGATTTCGAGGAGTTTCTCTGGGCGATGGGGCACGATCAGTTGGTCGACGAGATACGCTCATCATTCGAGTCAATGGGACCTCTTGCGCCAAGCCTTCATGAAAAGGCGCTTGGGCTCTATCGACAGTATCTTGTTGTTGGCGGAATGCCCGAGGCGGTCCAAACGTACATCGATGATCAGTCAATCATTGATGTGGCCGAAAAGCATCGGATTATTCTCGACGGATATTCCGCCGACACCAATAAATATGCTGATGAACGCTTGAGCGCAAAGACGCGTGCGTGCTTCGATTCCATTCCACAGCAGCTTGCCAAAGAGAATCGTAAATTTCAATACAAGGTAGTGCGAGCGGGGGGCAATGCGTCTCTCTTTGGAGATGCTCTCGACTGGCTTGTATTGTCGGGTACGGTGGCGCGCTGCAGCCTAGTCGGGCAGATCGAAAGCCCTATAGAGGCCTTTGTAAACCCTTCTGCTTTTAAAATCTATCAGGCGGATACAGGGCTGCTCGTCTCCAAGGCCGGTGCTCAACGCGCCGATATTCTTGCCGGCATCGGCGGCACATTCATGGGCGCACTTACCGAAAACTACGTTGCCCAACAGCTTTCAGCCATGGGCTATCCGCTGCATTATTGGGCGCGAGACAATCGTGCGGAAATCGACTTTGTAGTAGAGAAACAGGGATGCTTGTCTGCGATTGAAGTCAAGGCGGGGGAGAACACAAGATCTCGAAGTCTGTCCTCGCTAAAAAAGACCCATCCAGGCGTGCGCCTTATCAGACTATCGACTAAGCCCTTTGGAATGAATGATGGGCTTATGTCTGTTCCACTTTATGCAGCATTTTGTCTATAGGGATGATGCTGCTGTAATGCATGGGGCCCGGAGCGCGGCATTTACTGCGCTCCGGGCCCCGTTTGTTTGTGGCTTGGACCAGTTCGACTGCCGTCGTCCTAGTCAAACAGACTCGGCATGTCGTTTTCTTTCATGAGGGCACCGGCAGAGGGGAGGCTCTGCGCGGTGAACTTCTCGGCCGAGACACCGGCGCCAAGAATCTCCTCGGTCGTGCCGACGGTGGTGACCGAGCGGCCCTTCTTGGCGGTAAAGGCCTGGACGCCCTGCGTATTGGTGGTCGTCTTGGTCTTGAGCAGCGACGTGTTGAAGTTCATCAGGCGGTAGTCGCTCGAGACCAGCGCGATGTCACGATCTGTGTTGAGCACCTGGGCATACAGTAGCTTGCTGCCGCCGTAGATGGCGTTCTTAAGGCGCTTGCGGTTGGTCTTGGTAACATATCCGGCAAGTGCGACACGCACCGCGCGGCCGTTTTCAAAGACAAACAGCACGTCGGCCTTGTAGTCCTCGGGGTCGATGACCCAGATGACGCTCTCGTCGGGTTCCATCTCGAGATCGGTCGGCAGGTACGAGCCCAGCTGGGCCGACTTGGTGTCCTCAAACGCTGCGACCTTGCACTTGTACACCTGGCTCTTGTTGGTAAAGACCAGCAGCTCGTGGGTGTTGGAGGACGGGAACTCGATAAAGGGTTTGTCGCCGTCTTTGTACTTGAGCGTAGTGGCCTTCTTGAGCACGCGGTCCGTCATCTTCTTAAGGTAGCCATCGCGCGAGAGCATGATGGTGACCGGGTACTCCTCGACCTCGGGCTCCAAGCTTACCTCGATAACCTCGTGGGGCTCGATCCTGCCCGTGCGGCGCGGCATCACGTACTTCTTGTTGACCGCGGCCAGCTCGTCGCTGATGACCTTCTTGATGTTCTCCTCGCTGGAGAGGATCTCCTCAAGCTCGGCAATCTCGCCCTCAAGCTTGGCAATGTCCTTGGTGCGGTTGAGGATGTACTCCTCGTTGATGTTGCGGAGCTTAAGCTCGGCAACAAACTCGGCCTGGGTCTCGTCGATGTCGAAACCCTTCATAAGGTTGGGTACGACCTCGGCTTCGAGTTTGGTGCCGCGGATGATGGCGATGGCCTTGTCGATGTCGAGCAAAATCGCCTCGAGGCCGTGCAGCAGGTGCAGGCGCTCGGACTTTTTGCCCAGGTCAAAGTTAATGCGGCGACGCGTGGACTCAATACGCCACTTGACCCACTCGTGCAGAATCTGGCGCACGCCCATAACGCGGGGATAGCCGTCGACCAGCACGTTGAAGTTGCACGAGAACGAATCCTGCAGCGTGGTCGAGCGATAGAGCTTGGCCATGAGCTTGTCGGGGTCGACGCCGCGCTTAAGGTCGATGGCGATGCGCAAGCCCGAGAGGTCGGTTTCGTCGCGGATGTCAGCGATCTCCTTGACCTTGCCCTCTTTGGAGAGCTTGACGATGCGCTCGATGATGACATCGGTCTTGGTGGTGTAGGGAATCTCGTACACCTCGATGATGCGCTCTTCAGGAATCCAACGCCAGCGGGAGCGAATCTGGAAGCTGCCAAGGCCGGTCTCGATGATCTTTTCCATCTCCTCGCGGCGGTAGATAATTTCGCCACCGGTCGAGAAGTCGGGCATGGGCATATATTCGAGCAGGTCGCAGTCGGGATCCTTGAGGTAGTGCATGGTGGCGGTGCAGACCTCGTTGAGGTTGAAACCGCAGATGTCGGACGCCATGGCGACGCCGATGCCCTTGTTGGCCGAGACAAGGATGTTGGGGAACGTGGTGGGCAGCAGGCGCGGCTCCTTCATAGCGCCGTCGTAGCTGTCAACGAAGTCGACCGGGTCCTTGTCGATGTCCTTGAAGATCTCGGCGCTGATGGGGGAGAGCTTGGCTTCGGTGTAACGCGAAGCGGCGTAGCTCAAGTCGCCCGAATAATACTTGCCAAAGTTGCCCTTCGACTCAACGAACGGTGCGAGCAACGCCTCGTTGCCGGTTGCCAGACGCACCATCGTCTCGTAGATCGCGGCATCGCCGTGCGGGTTGAGCTTCATGGTCTGACCCACGATGTTGGCGCTCTTCTGGCGCTCGCCCTTGAGCAGACCCATCTTGTACATGGTGTAGAGCAGCTTGCGATGCGAGGGCTTAAAGCCGTCGATCTCGGGGAATGCACGCGAGACGTTGACGCTCATAGCGTAGGGCATGTAGTTGACCTCGAGCGTCTGCGTGATCGGCTGATCGGTGACCTCGGAGTGCAGGCCGATGACGTTCTCGGCGTTGACCTGCTTTTTCTTTGGCTGGTTTTTCGTCTTCTTCTTTGCCACGATATCCTCTTGAACTTCTTATGGGCCGTCGTTATCGATTTGCTGCTATTGCAGGTCCAGCTGGTCCAGGTATTCCTTGCCGTGCTCCGAGATATGGCGCTTGCGGCCCGCCTCGTCGTTGCCCAGCAACAGGTTGAACATGGTCTCCATCTTGGTGACGTCCTCGGGCTCCACTTTGATCAGGCGACGCGTCTCGGGGTTCATGGTGGTGAGCCACATCATGTCCGGATCGTTCTCACCAAGACCCTTGGAGCGGTTGATGGAACACTTCTGGTCGCCGATTTCCTTGAGGATGCCGTTTTTCTCGAGCTCGGTGTAGGCAAAGTAGGTCTTTTCTTTGCAGTTGATCTCGTAGAGCGGCGACTCGGCGATATACACGTAGCCCTCGTCGATAAGCGTGGGCACCAGGCGATAGAGCATGGTGAGCACGAGCGTGCGGATGTGATAACCGTCGACGTCGGCGTCTGTACAGATGATGACCTTGTTCCAGTTGAGGTTGTCCAGGTCAAAGGCGCCCAGGTTCTTGATGCGCTTGTCCTTGATCTCCACGCCGCAGCCCAGCACGCGCATGAGGTCCATGATGATGTCGGACTTAAAGATGCGCGGATAGTCCTCCTTCAGGCAGTTGAGGATCTTGCCGCGGACGGGCATAACGCCCTGGAACTCGGCATCGCGCGAGGTGCGAATGGCGCCTGCTGCCGAGTCGCCCTCTACGATGTAGATCTCGCGACGGCTCTTGTCCTTGGAGCGGCAGTCGATGAACTTCTGCACGCGGTTGGCCATGTCGGTCTTCTGCTGCAGGTTGGTCTTGATGCTCTGGCGCGTCTTCTCGGCGTTCTCGCGCGAGCGCTTGTTGATGAGCACCTGCTCCATGATCTTGTTGGCGGCGTCTTTGTTCTCGATCAGGTAGGTCGAGAGGCGCTCCTTAAAGAAGGCCGTCATAGCCTGCTGGATAAAGCGGTTATTAATAGCCTTCTTGGTTTGGTTCTCGTAGGACGTTTGGGTGGAGAAGCAGTTGGTTACCAGCACCAGGCAGTCTTGGACGTCTTGCCACTTAATGCCGCTCTCGTTTTTGTTGTACTTGCCCTGCTGCTTAACGTAGGCATCGATGGCGCTGGTCAGAGCGCTACGAGCTGCCTTCTCGGGCGAGCCGCCGTTCTCGAGCCACGACGAGTTGTGGTAGTACTCCTGCATCATGAAGGTGCGCGAGAAGCACATGCACGCGGTGATCTTTACGTTGTAGTCGGGCAGGTCCTCGCGGTCGCGACCGCGACGGTCGGCCTCGATAAAGAAAGGCTCGGTAAGGTAATCGGTACCGACCTTCTCGAGCACGTAGTCCTCGATGCCCTTGGGATAGCAGAAGTCCTCTTCGGTAAATTCGCCATCGTCGCCCTCAATACGCAGGCGGAAGGTCACGTTGGCGTTGACCACGGCCTGGCGGCGCATGGTCTCGCGATACCACTCGTGGGGAATGCTGATCGAGGTAAAGACCTCAAGATCGGGACGCCACTTGATGGTGGTGCCGGTGCGTTCCTCGTCGCTGGGCTCAATCTCGAGTGCCTTCTTTTTGGCGCCGACGACCTTGCCCTTCTTAAAGTGCAGGGAGTACTTGTTGCCGTCGCGCCAAACCGTGACATCCATGTATTCGGAGGCGTACTGGGTTGCGCATGAGCCCAGGCCGTTGGTGCCGAGCGAGAAGTCGTAGTCGCCGCCCTGGTTATTGTTGTATTTGCCGCCGGCGTAGAGCTCGCAAAAGACGAGTTCCCAGTTAAAGCGCTTCTCGGAGGGGTTCCAGTCGAGCGGGCAGCCGCGGCCGTTGTCCTCTACCTGAATGGAACCATCGCGAAAGGCGGTAAGGGTGATGAGCTTGCCGTAGCCCTGGCGCGCCTCGTCAACGGCGTTGGACAGGATCTCGAAGGCGGCATGCGCGCAGCCGTCGAGTCCGTCCGAGCCAAAGATGACGGCGGGGCGCAGGCGTACGCGCTCCTCGTCCTTGAGCTGGCGGATACTGTCGTTACCATAGTTTGCGGTGTTTTTTGCCATACTCGCTCTCTCGGTGCTCCTTTGCTGCGTTTAAGTCATATAGATAGTCAAGGTAGCATAGCCCAGCCCACAGACGATTCCAACCAACACGAAATCCATCGAACAATCGTTCGAGCTTAGGTTGAAAAGAGCTCACTCGCACAAAACCGAGTCGGTTCTGCTCGATTAAGTTTGAATAGCGAACCGAAGTTGTAATGTCCGCATGGCGATGACGAACATGGTTTCCATAATGACAGATATAGTTGACATCTTTTGATGGTTGCAATATATTTCTGTCATGTTGCAACGGATATCTGTCCATTACTACGAAAGGAACTCCATGCCGGGCAAAAAGAACCTCCGCATGAAGGCGGCGCGCGCGGCGGCTGGCCTTTCGCAAGCCGACTTGGCCCAGGCCGTGGGCGTTACGCGCCAGACTATCGGCCTAATCGAGGCGGGCGGCTATAACCCCACGCTTAATTTATGTGTGGCGATCTGCAAAGCGCTACGCGTTACGTTGAACGATTTGTTTTGGGAAGACGGGATCGACGTCGACCCTAACGCTCTTTAGGAGTCCACTATGAAATTTGAAGATCTGAAACTCGTGCAAAAGTGGCGTGAATATGCCGGCCCAAAGGATGAGCGCCTGGAGGCTGAGAGCGCGAAGATCTACAAGATTGGTTTCGTGCTGCTTTCGTTTGGCATGTTGATGATCTTTTTCTACCAGTTTATAGCTCGACAGGTTGCGTGGGTTCACAGCGACGCCAGTGAAATGCCGCATGGCTTTGCAACGCCGTTCGAGGCAGCCATGTATTTGTGGCTCGTTCTCGTGATGTTGATTTGCGCAGGACTGCAAACGCGGAAGGGCTATGTCGATACTAATCGTTTTGGGCAAACCGAGCATCTTCCTGTTGGATATTTCCTGCTTGTCAGCGGTCTTAGCGGCGCCGCGTTCGCGCTTGTTATTGCCGCAATGCGCTGTATCGCTGAGGCGCAGATCGTACCGCTCGAAAGCGTCTTTTGGTTGGCGAACCTGGCCACGGGCGTGTTCTGCGGTGCGACGATTTTCGCGGCCACGTTTGCTGCCCTGTGCGCAACGTTTTTCACGGCGAAAAGACGCCGTGCCAAGCTCGAGGCAGAACTCGACTCCTCTGACGACATCTAATGTGTAATGGGCTGGCTCTGGGTATCCAGAACCAGCCCATTTGATGTTCGATGAGCCGAGTCGGCGTCTCTCACAAAAGTAACTAGGAGCTAGCGAGGCCTATCCGAATTGACCTCATTGGCGGTGTCGGCTTCGAGCGCCGTGCGGCGGGCGCTGTAGGCGATAAGGCCGGCGCCTGCCGCGGCGAGTGCTGCAGCGGCTGCCGTAAGGGGAGCGTTGACATCGCCCGTGCCCGCAAGCGCGCCCGCTTTTCCGGAGCGCTTGTTATTGCCGTGGTCCTTGCCACTGCCGGAGCTGCTTCCGCCGGAGCCGCCGCCCTTGTCAGTACCGCCGCCACTCGAGCCACCATCGCCGTCTGCTGTCATCGGGGCGTCGTGAAGTCCTATCGTATCCGCGCTGCCGCATACGCCGACCTGAACTTCCGAGCGCTCGCATGCTGCGTCGGGCACATGAAGTTCGTGCAGCACGGCACCCAGCGCCGAGTTTGCGCCCGGTCGAATTTCCTCGAGCGTTACAGGATCGAGCGCCACCAGATTACGCGCCTTCGCATACAGCGTTACGCGTTTGCCCACTTCGTCGCTCCAACTCTCGGGAATGGCGAAGCTCATGCGGAACTGTGCCGTGCAACCCGGTGCCAGCACGGCGTTGCCGTTGTCGGCTACCAGCGGGTGCGTTGCAAAACGTGCGCCCAGCGTCTCGAGCGCGTACTTCACGTGTGCCATGTCGTTGGCCGAAGCGTCCTTGGCAAGCTCTGGATCGTAGATCGAAGCCATGCGTGCGTTCACTCCGAATCCGATGGATGCGCTGGAGAACGGCTGGCTGGAACCCTCTCGGTACAGATCGATCGTGCCGGCGGTCAGCAAGGTGTTGCCGTCGTTTCGCACCGTGACCATGAAGGATTCGCCTGCCGCTCCGGGCACCACCGCGCCCGAGGTAGCAACGGCGCCCGTCGGAGTAGCACACGCCACCAGGGGCACTTCGATGCCGCGCAGCTCTGCCTCGCTCTTCTCCGCGCTCACAATGTGCGTGGCGAGCGCGGAGAGCATACCTCCCGATGTCAAAAATGTCGTTATCTGATCGATGGGATGGTCCAGCTCGCACATCACGAACGGCTCCGTGAACAGATCGCCTGCCAAGGCGCTGGCGAAGATGCGGAAGTGCTTGCCCATCACTGCTATCGGGTTGCCTTCTTCGTCGTAGGTTTGCCCCACCTTGCCATCGGTGTTCTCTACGTACATCACGCACCGGCCGTTGTTGCTTGCGCTAAACGATGCCGGGCCACAGCCTGCGGCACCCACGGGCTGCGTTGCAAATGCCGATGCGCCTCGCGTCCAAGTAATATGCTGCAGTTGCTCGTTGACGGTTGCCAAAAAGCCCGAATGTTGTGGCCACGGCACCGCGTGGGGTACTGTGGCATCTGGTAGCATAACGCCCCAACCCGCGATGGACTGGCCGATCACGGCATACGATGCGCAGCCACAACCGTTTGCAGTTTCGTATGCAACGGGCACCACCATTTTGCCGTTGATATTCTCGGGTACGCCCAGCTCGATGCTCGATGGCGCTTGCGGAAAGCGGAGGACCTGACGGAACGTGAGGCTGTCGCCCAAATCATCCGACCACAGGGTGAAGCACTCCAGCGCAACCTCAGCCTCGCTGCCGATCGCCTTTTCCGCGGTGGTTCCGCGGCGGTGGAGGTAAGCGCCCGACAGGCGCCCGTCGACCAGCGTCTTGCCCACCGTGATGCGTGGACACTGCAGACAATGGTGGCCATCCTCCTGAAGGCGGCCGCGCGAGATGCTGCGCCACGACGTGTGCGACATCACGCGAACTCCGTCGTTGCTTATGCGCAGGCGCACAACGGACAGTATGCCGGCTGTGCTTGCCGTATCGAAAAGGGTGTTGTCGCCGTCGGGGCGCTCGCCCGAGACCAGCAGCACGTAAGCGTCCTGGTTTTCTCTTCCGTCCGTATATTCCACTACGTCGAAGTCGTAATCGAATATGCCGTCGCGCTCCACGTCGCCCTCGCCAAAGCCAAGGGGGAAGTCCACGGGCGCGGGGGCAGACCACGTGCCGTTTGCCTTTGTGTGCACCACCAGGCGCGAGCGGCCATTGTCGCCGTAGCGCACCGAGGCGATACGGAACAGGCATTCTACGCCGGCGATCATTGCCAGCTTCATGTGAGCTTCGCTGAGCACGCCGGAAAACAGCACGTTGCCGCTCGAGGGCTTGATGCCGCCACGCTCGTCCTCCGATACATCAGCAGAATTGGCGTTGGGGTCCGCAACAGCGTTCGTCGCCTGCCCGATATGGGTGTACGCATACATCGGCGCGGCGTTTTCGTCGTCCTCTATCAGTGCATGGACGAAATGCTCGATTTGTCCCGTGTCGTCGCTTTCTGCATCCGCCTCGAGCTCAATGCGCGTGACCGCTTGATCCCAATCGCGCACGACAGGCGCGACGTTTATCGCGGTGGCTGCAACCTCGGCGCGTGCGAGTAGCTCGGCGTTGGTGACGATGGTGGCCGATGCGATAAATTGCGGCACGCCGCCCGCCTCGATGTTGCCGGGCGTGCCGAAGCAGGCATCCAGCGTGTAAGGCGTATCCCCACCCAATGCGAGCTCAGAGCGTTGGAGCACATACTGGTTGCCATTGTTCACCGACATATTCCACGAATCGAGGAGTGTGGGCCACGACCCCGACCAAGCCTTGGTGGTCCACTTGAACATTACAAACTGGAGTATCACATCGACATCGACGTCTGCACCTACGCGCAGCCGCGGAAGCTGGTGTCCATCTGCCTTCTCGTACCCAATGAACAGCGTGAGGGATGCGGCGCCGCGCACGGCAGACGAAGCGACGCCTGCAACGCCGGCGCCAAAGGTGACGGCAAGCCCGATCTGGATGGTGAACGAGCCCGAGGTGTTTGAATAGTCGAGCGAAATGTTTTTAAAAAACGCCGCGCCGCTGCCGTGTGTGTGGGCGCCCACGGCGAGCGCCAGTTTTGCCAGCACCCAGGGGTTGACGTTTAGGAAAAACGGCACCGGCCCCAAGGTGAACTGTTCGGTCCAATTGAGGTCGGTTCTTACTTGGAAGAGTGCCTTAATATTGCCGTATGCGGGGTCGTTGTTGCTGCCCCAGGTTTTGCCCACCCAATCGTAGGCGAGCGAGCCGTACAGCTGTGTGGCGATATCCATCGTGAACAGCGGCGTGCAATGGTGGCGAAGGAGCTTAGTGTTTCTTGGATCGGTGCCCGAACCGGCACTCATACTCTTGTACTGATTCCACTTCCCCTCCATCTCGTCGAGGTAGCGGTTTGCCTGCTTGGCGCCCGACTCGCGCGGCGATTTCTTCCAGTACTCTGGATCCGGATTGCCTGAATCGTTCATGTAGCCGATCGGTTTGTATCCTCCGCCAAACAGCACGTACCCGGCAAACGAGAAATCGAACAAAATGGGGAACGAGGGCATCCAACACGTGAACTTATTGCCGCCGATGCCGGGAAACGCCGCCGGAAAATCAAACGGAGTGATCTCTTGGTCCATGGTAGTGGGAATGATGGTGGTCGAACCCGATTCTGCCTTTGCGGCCGGCGCGGTGACAACGGCCATGGGGGAGGAGAGTGTATAGGTTTTGCCCTGATAGTCGAGGACAAAGCTCAGCTTGTATCCTTCCTCCAGAAGGTTTGACGCTGCATCGAGGAACTTGTCTTCGAGTGTGAATGTCGCCAGATTATTCGCGCCCGATGCGCTGGCCTTGACTTGGCCAATCTGCGTGACGGTTTCGGATGAGCTGCCCGCAGCGGGCATTACCTTGTTGATGTGCAGCGTTGCCTGTCCACCCTGTGGCAGATGTGCCTGCACGGTAAAGGCGTGCGTGTCGGGTTGGTCGTTTCCGGCGTCGTCCTTCGGCAATGCCATGAACGTAGCGTCGGCGTACTGGATGTCCCATTCGTCGAATGTGAGCTGGCGAAAGTACGGCTCGCTGTCGGAAAGCGGACGCGTTGGCGCGGTTATGGCGGTGCCACCCTGGATGCGCGCGAGGGGAATCTCGACATCGCGGTAGCCCGCCATGCTAATGGAGATGCCGCCGTTAAAGTCGTACGCGTCGAGAAGCGTTGTCTCGTCCACGTAGCCTTCCGAAAGCGGCGCGACCTCAAAGATGGCCGTGCCTTCGTCATCGGTCGTGGCGGTGAGCTGCTTGCCTGCGGCATAGCGCGATGTGAGCGTGACCTTGGCGCCTGCGATGGGATTCTTCTTATTAGCGACATCGACTACCACGACGCCAAACATGGTGCGCGAGAGCACCAAGACCTTGAAGGGATCATCTTCGTCGGCATAGGCTTCGGTGGGCGCGAACGGCAATATGAAGGCGTTTGTGCTTCCCGGCACGCGCGGCAACATAATGCTCGCCAGCGAGGACGTTCCGGCAACAAGTAGCGAACGGCGGTCAAGCATCTTTGGCTCCCATCCCGCAGGTATCGGTGGAAATAATCCAATTTTGCGAGAAGGCGCCACGTGGCGGTAGTGCCGTTCAAGGGTCAAAATGTCCAAATTGATCGAGCGAAGCGCCGGGTTCCGGAACGCGTTCGATGCGCTTGGCAGCCTGGTCGCTAACGCAACATATGCGCGACCAGCTCGGCGCGTGTGCCGATGCCAAGCTTTGCGTATACGCCGGATAGACGGTTTTTAACGGTGCCCGGCGATACTTCCATGTGGCGTGCGATTTCGGCGTTGGTCCATCCACGACAGGCGAGCATGGCCATGGTGAATTCCGTGGTCGTTAAATCGTCGGCCACGTCTTCGCCCGAATCGGGGTTGTGGATGCGCCGCCAGCCGTAGCTGAATCGATACGTAATCTCGATGATGCGTGCGAAATCGTCAGGGTATTGCGATTTTAGGCATGCCTCGATGAGTCCCTGCAAAAGGCCGTGGTGCTCGCCAATGAGCTCGATAAGGCCGTCGGGGCGCGCAATGTTCCAAGCGGCTCCGAAGTGCGTTTTTGCGGCGTCGATGTCCTTGAGGCTCATGCATGCCATGGAAGCTGCCAGGTGCAGGAATAGTTCCGAGATCGGATAGCTTCCCTGTTTCATAATCAGGGCGTTTTCCGCCATGCCCAGGCTGCGGCCGTATTCGCCGCGCAGATACAAGGCGTGCGCCATCACGTAGCTGGCGAATAGGCGCAGACCTTCGGGCAGATGCGCCGCAAGTGGATAAAACTCTTCAGCAGAATACGGGGAAGGCAAGTGCAGCAGGACGCTCGCGGCCGAGGCGAACAGGATATGCGTGGCGTGGATGGCGGGCGATTCCTCGTCGGCCGGCGTATCGAGGATGCCAGCAAGGCACCGGCGGGCGTCGGCGATGCGGTTGAGCGACAGACTGGCGTATCCGCAGATAAAGCATGCAGAGTAGCGCAGCACGGGATCAGTGGCGTCAAGATAGGGGCGCGCCGTCTTGGCAGCGAGGGTGGCCTGTCCGCGAAAGTACAGCGCTTCTGCCGTGGCAATGGCGCGCGAATCGGGGTCGGAAATGCTTGCAACCGCAGCGTCAATCTGCCCCGGCACAAAGGCGGTGCACATCAACGGCATGGGAACGCGTGGGTAGCCATCGCAGTTCGTCTTCCATCTCCCAACAGCTGGCAACAATAGCAGCAATTGTACTCCTGTTGCTCGGGACCCCTTTCGTTTTACTGTTCGGTTAACGCTACGGATCGATTTGGAAGGCTGACGAGCATGGTGGTTCCGTTCTCGGAACTTGTTTCGACCTCTACCGTGCCACCGTGAAGCGCTGTAATTTCCCAAACGAGCGCTAGTCCGAGTCCTGCGCCGCCGTATGCCCTGCTGCGGGATTTATCCAGGCGAAAGAACGGTTGGAAGATGCTCTCACGGTACTGCTTGGGTATTCCCGGGCCCTGGTCCTCGACTCGCAGGAGCACGTGGCTGTTGTTGTCGCAGATGGAGACGTTGACAGTCGAGCCGGGGCGGCTGTAACGGATGGCATTTTCGGCCAGGTTAAACACCAGCCGATAGAGGAGCGTGTCGCTCCCGATTACTAAAGCGTCTCCAGCACAATTGAGGGCTATGCCCTTATTTTCGGCAAGTGGCGCAAGGTCGGTGAGGACCTCTTCGGACAAGGGACCAAGTTCAACATCGTCCTCGCAAGGAACGCTGCGGAGCTCACTCATCTCGAGCAATACCTTGGTCATTCGAGACATGCGCTCGGTTTGTTCTTGTAGCAGGTCGAGCAGCTCGGCTGTTTCGGGTTGCAAACCGGAGTGCTCGGAGATGAATAGTTCAATCTGTGCTTGCATAAGGGCGAGCGGGGTGCGCAGCTCGTGTGCGGCGTTGCCGGTAAACTGACGCTGTGCAGAGAACCCTTCGCCAAGACGGGCGATCATGTCGTTGAAGGAGGCGCTGCATCGTTGTAGCTCGGTGGGCACATCTTCATTGAGTCTGATTTCGCTTAGGTTGTCAGGCTGCACACGCTCAACCTGGGCTGCAAAAGCCCGTAGCGGTTTGAGCGCACGGCCGCTCACAAAGTATGCCAGCACGCCGCCAAGGAGTGTGACTCCAGCCGTGATGCGCCAGGCTGTCGTGCCAAAAGACTCCTGTGCGTCGTTTACGACGATCGTGACCTCGTCATCGGGGGTCGCTTTCGTTGGGTCGAACGCCTGGAGCGAATCTTCGCCGGTTGCGTTAAAGGCCGAGATGTCGCTGCCGATGGCATCCATGTAGCGCATGCCCGTATAGCCGACCAGGCAGTTCGTCAGCACGCACGCTGCACACGTCAGCAGTGCCGTCATGATCGTTATGCGCCATTGCAGCGAAAGCCTTTTCATTCGCTATCCTCCATAACGTAGCCCTCTCCAATCCGATTGCGAATCGGGTCGTATCCCAAAGCGCTGCGTAGCTTTTTGCGGAGTGACGAGATGTGAACGCGGGTTGCGTTGCTAAAGCTGTTTACGCTGCTATCCCAAACGTGCTCGATAAGCTCCTCCTGACTTACCGGACGCCCCTGATTAAGCATCAGGTATTCCAAGATTCCCGTTTCCTTGCGTGTAAGAGATAAAGCCTCGCTGTCCACGGAAGCGATGCGCGCCTTGGTATCAAAGCTGAGCTTTCGACAGGTTAAAACTATGTCGCTTTGTGTAAAGCGTCTGAGGGTAAGGTTACGAATCCTTGCCGCAAGCTCGTCCAGATGAAACGGCTTGGTGAGGTAATCGTTGGCGCCGGCATCGAGTCCGGCGACTTTATCGGATACTTCGCCACGTGCGGACAGAATCAGTACCTTAGTCTCGCAGTCAGTTTTCCTAAGTTCCCTGAGTACGGTCATGCCGTCGATACGGGGAAGGTTGAGGTCGAGTACCACGAGGTCGAAGGCCTCAACGTCCAGTAGGTCGAGCGCCTCCTGCCCGTCGTGACAGCAGTCGACGCTGTACGCCAAGTTTCGCAGGCTGCGCGCGATTGCATCACACAGCGCTCGCTCGTCTTCGACGATTAAAATACGCATAACAGTCTCCTTGCACATTCCAAATCGCGCTTAACACGGATTTTATAGTCGATATGGTCCAATAGGTCGTGTGACGAAAGGAGTGGTCAGGTTGTTCAAAGCGATAAAACCTGTAATGCAGGTTGCGTTGCTGATCGTCGGTGTGGCCATGGTGTGCTTTGGCGTTATGCGTGGCGAGGCGGATGCCGTGCTGGCCAAGGCGATTAGGCTGTGCTTGGAGTGTATCGGAATTGGATAAAAGAAAAAACACTGTATCGCATGTTTTGGCCCGATTTCGCGGATTCATTCAGGCGGCGGCAACGCTCATCACCAACATTCACCTACCTAACTTTGCCAAAGGCGGCATCTATCAGGGCGCGGGAAAAACAGTCTGCGTACCTGGACTTAATTGCTATTCGTGCCCCGCGGCATCGGGTGCGTGCCCCATCGGGTCGTTCCAGTCGGTGGTAGGTTCATCCAAGTTCAACTTTTCTTACTATGTTACCGGTACGCTCATTTTGCTCGGCGTGCTGCTGGGACGCTTTGTATGCGGCTTTCTGTGCCCGTTTGGCTGGTTTCAGGAGCTGCTTCACAAGATTCCCGGCAAAAAGTTCTCCACGAAAAAGCTTAAGCCGCTCACGTACATCAAGTACGTCGTGCTGCTGTTTGCCGTGGTATTGCTGCCTGTGCTGGTGGTTAACGACGTGGGCATGGGCGACCCGTTCTTTTGTAAGTACATCTGTCCACAGGGTGTGCTCGAGGGCGCCATTCCACTGGCCATCGCCAATGCCGGCATTCGATCTGCGTTGGGACATCTCTTTACTTGGAAACTTGCCGTTCTCATTGCCGTGGTAGTGCTGAGCGTTTTGTTCTACCGCCCCTTCTGCAAATGGATTTGTCCACTCGGCGCATTCTATGCGCTCATGAATAGGGTGTCCCTACTGGGGATCCGGGTCGATGCATGCAAATGTGTCTCGTGCGGCAAGTGCTCAAAGGTTTGTCAGATGGACGTTGATGTGGTCCGCGCGCCCAATCATGCCGAATGTATCCGGTGCGGAAAGTGCATCGGGGCCTGTCCTGTCGATGCCATCAGCTATCGCTATGGCCTGGATGTGTCGGCGGAAAAGCTTCCCTTGACCGCCGATAAAAAGTAAACAAGCTTCGACAAAACGGAGGAATGACTATGAAGCTTTCTAAGATTGCGGCCCTGTTTATGGTGCCGGTATTGGCCTTGTGCCTTGTGGCATGTTCGGCGCCCGGTGGCAATGCGAGCGAATCTGCGGGCTCCGATCCTAAGATTGCAGAACTCACTGCGCAGAAGCCGGCCAATGCCGACGAGGCCGCCGAGCTGTATGCGAAGCTCATGCAGAAGGAGAACGAGATTTTTTCGAGTGATAACGCGCTGTGGGAAAAGGTATTCAATGCGGCAAATAAAGACTCGGCAATGATTGAGGACGGCAGCAATTACGGCGATTTTCTGCTCAAGACCATCGACGGCGCCAAGGATGAGTTCACGGCGGATGAGCTTAAGACGCTCAAGGCCGGCGCACAGCAAATCAAGGAGATCGAGGACAAGCTCGAGAGCCTGGAGAAGGAGTTCCCCGGCTGTGGAAGCACGCCGAGCGCGGGCGAGAGCGTCGACGCTTCGACCGCTGGCATGACGACTGGTGCCAATGCTTCGAGCGAGGCGACGAAGTTCCCCAGCTTTACGGGCAAGGACCTGGACGGCAACGACGTGAGCAGCGACGAGCTGTTCTCTAAGAACAAGGTTACCGTCATGAACTTCTGGTTCACTACTTGCAAGCCGTGCGTGGGCGAGCTGGGCGATCTTGAGAAACTGAATCAGGAGCTTGCCAAGAAGGGCGGCCAGGTCGTGGGCGTCAATTCCTTTACGCTCGATGGCAACAAGGGCGAGATTGCAGATGCCAAGGACGTGCTGAGCAAGAAGGGCGTGACATATAAGAACATCTGGTTCAAGTCGGATAGCGAGGCCGGTAAGTTTACGTCAAATTTGTTCTCGTTCCCGACAACGTATGTCATCGATCAGAATGGCAACATCGTAGGGGAGCCCATCGTGGGAGCCATCAGCTCCGCCGAGCAGCGTGCAGCACTCAACAAACTTATCGACCAGGCGATTGCGAATAGCGAGCAGTAGAAGACGCGTAAAGCATGGCGAGGATCGTGTGTCGCTGTGCGAAGTAGTCCGCTACCTTTCAAGATAAGCTCCAGCATATTGAGGTCCCGCTCGGGACCTCTTCTTTTGGGCACCGTCCTGCTCGTTTTTTGGCGCGGTTCGTTACATTCCTCACTGGCGCCGGTAAAAAATGGGGATAGAGTAGGACAAACGCGTCGAATACGAACGGCGGAGGAGAGCGGGCAGGGTGCCTGCGCAGGAGAGGTTGCCGTCCATGCTGGAGCTCAAAGGAATTTGCAAAAGGTACGTTACGCAGTCGTTTACGCAGGTGGCGCTCAACAACGTAAGCCTGTCTTTTCGTGATAACGAGTTCGTGGCCATTCTGGGTCCCTCAGGCTCGGGCAAAACTACGATGCTCAACGTTATTGGCGGACTCGACCACTTTGACTCGGGCGACTTGCTGATCGACGGTATTTCGACCAAGGACTTTCACGATCGCGATTGGGATGCCTACCGCAACAACCGCATCGGCTTTGTGTTCCAAAGCTATAACCTCATTCCGCATCAGACCATTTTGGAAAACGTGGAGCTGGCGCTCACGCTCACGGGTGTGGGGCATGCCGAGCGCCGCCAACGTGCGTGCGAGGCGTTGGAGAAAGTCGGCCTGGGCGAGCACGTTAACAAGCGCCCGAGCCAGCTTTCGGGTGGACAAATGCAGCGCGTGGCGATTGCCCGCGCCCTGATCAACGATCCCGAGATTGTGCTGGCGGACGAGCCGACCGGCGCTTTGGATTCAACGACATCCGTACAGGTCATGGATCTGCTCAAGGACGTGGCGCGCGACCGCCTGGTCATCATGGTCACGCACAATCCCGAGCTGGCGTACCAATATGCCACGCGCATCGTCAACCTGGCGGACGGCAAGATCACCGACGATTCCGACCCCTTTGATGTAGCAAAGGCCGCGCGTCGCGAGGCCAAGCCTACGCGCAAAACCTCGATGAGCTTTGTGACGGCGCTGGGGCTTTCTGCTCGAAACCTCATGACCAAGAAGGGTCGCACGGCCATGACTGCCTTTGCGGGCTCGATTGGCATTATCGGTATTGCGGCGATCCTGGCGCTCTCCAATGGCGTGAACAATTACATCAAAAAGGTCGAGGAGGATACGCTCTCGAGCTACCCGCTCACCATTTCCAAGCAGGATTACGACCTGTCGTCCATGATGGGCGGACAGGGGGCTGCGGATGATGACTCGCCAGAAAATGTGGATTCGTCCGACGACAGTGCCGGCGGCAAGGCTAAGGGAACCGATAAAATTCCCGTGGTTACGGCCGTAAAGGATATGTTTGCGAGCGTTAAGTCCAACGACATGACGAGCTTTAAGGCATGGCTCGATGCCGGTGGCGACGGCATCGATAAAGAAGTCAATGCTATCCAGTACGGTTATGGCGTGACGCCGGTTGTCTATCGTGCCGGCAAGGGCGACGAGAAGCCCGTCCGGCTTGTTCCCAACGCTATGACCGAGGCCATGAGCGGCGGCGCGAGTTCGGCGGCGACGGTGAGCATGGAATCCATGGGAACCTCGGTCTTTAACGAGATGATTGACGACCAGAGCCTGCTCGACAGCCAGTACGATGTCGTCGCCGGTCATTGGCCCACGACCGCAAACGAAGCCGTGATGGTGCTTTCGAGCCGCGGTACGGTGGGCGACTATACGCTCTACAGCATCGGTTCGCTGGATATCAATGAGCTCAACGACCTGGTTAACAGTGCCATGGCGGCCGACGGCAAGGTCGAGACGCCCGAGACCGGCACCGACTTTACCTACGACGATGCGCTGTCCACGACGTTTAAGGTGCTGTCGCCGGCCGATGCCTATCGCAAAAACGAAGAGACCGGCATGTGGACCGACATGTCTGGCGACGCTGACTTTATGGCCGCCAAGGTTGCCGACGGTATCGACGTGCACATTGTGGGCGTGGTGCGACCTAACGAGACGGCCAACGCGAGTGCGTTGTCTCCGGGCATTGCCTATACGCATGCACTGACTCGCCAGCTTATGGAGCGCGCCGCCGATTCGCAGATTGTGCAGGAGCAGCTCGCCCACCCCGAGACGGATGTCTTTACGGGCAAAACCTTCGACGAACTGCAAGGCGAGGCCAAGCAAGGCGTGGATCTGGGCAGTATGTTCAGCGTGGACGAGGCGGCACTGAAGAGCGCGTTCTCGTTCGATGCATCTGCGCTCTCGGGTGTTGCCGACAGCATGGACCTGTCGGGTCTTGACCTGTCCGGGCTGGACATTGACCTTTCGGGCGTTGGGAAGGACATCGACTTCAGCGACATCATGGCCAAGGCGCCGACCCCAGATTTCTCGGGCATCTTTGACGGTCTGGAGCTCACACCCGAGCAAATGCAGCAGGTGGGAACGCTTGCCAACCAACTGTTTGAGGGCTTTTTGCAGTCTGATCACTTTAAGGCCCTGACGCCCGAGGACCTTAAGGACGCGTCGAAGCTCGCCGCCGCATTCTCGGCGTATCTTGAGAATGATGCGGCAGCCCAGCAAATCCAGGCCCAGCTCAAAGCCCTCGGCGGCGATGCCCTGGCCGAGCGCCTGCAGCAGGCGATGACCGACTATGTGCAAAAGCAGCTGGCTCCGTATCTGCAGCAGGCTATGGATCAGGTGATGAAGGCAATCAGCGAGCAGATAGCGTCGACGGTATCATCCCAGCTCAAGGCGGGCACGGCAGGGCTTATGGACCAGGTGGCGACGCAGATGTCTTCGAGTTTTGCCAACCTGGCGAGCGCCATGCGCGTGGATGCAAGTGCCTTTGCTCATGCCATCCACTTCAACATGGACGCCGAGGACCTGAGCTCGCTCATGATGAGCTATGCGAAGGCGTCGAAGCTCACCTACGACAACAATCTGACCACGTTGGGCTATGCGGACGAGGCAGACCCCATCTCAGTCAAGATTTTCCCGCGTGACTTTGAGGCCAAAGAGCGCGTGCTCGATCACATCGGCGCGTACAACAAGCAGGTCAAAGCCTCTGGCCACGATGAACAGGCAATCTCATACACCGACTACATGGGCATCATCATGGGTTCGGTGACCGACATCGTGAACACCATCAGCTTGGTGCTCATCGCATTCGTGAGTATCAGCCTGGTGGTGAGCTCCATCATGATCGGCATCATCACCTACATCAGCGTGCTGGAGCGCAAAAAGGAGATTGGCATCCTGCGTGCGATCGGCGCGTCGAAGCGTAACGTGGCCAACGTATTCAATGCTGAGACCTTTATCGAGGGCCTCATTGCCGGCGTCTTTGCTGTTGTCGTCGTGGTGGCCGTAAGCTTTCCGGTTAATGCCTGGGCGCTTGCTGCCAAACAAGTACCCAATCTGATGAGCCTGCCCGTGCAGGATGCGCTGATGCTCATCGCGATTTCGGTGCTGCTGACGGTCGTTGCCGGTCTGCTACCGGCCCGCAGCGCATCCAAAAAAGACCCCGTGGAAGCTCTGCGCTCCGAATAATGTGACAAAGGGACAGCCCCTTTGTCACATTGAGTGGCTTGCAAAATCGAGATCTAATACTTTTCCCGAGAAGTGAACGAGTGAAAACGCACCCCCGAAGCATCGACACTTTTGAGATGCAATTTCCTGCGGTTTTGTCAGTCAAATCCTGCGGTTTTGATGCCTAAAAATGTCGATGCTTCGGGGGTTCAAAAATGGTCGTTCACTTCTCGGGAAAAGTATTAGACCTCGAGATATAGACGGCGTTTGCGAGCGGCAACCAGAGTGCAGCCTCCTAGTTCTTCTTTGCAGAGAGCATAAGGCTAATCCGCGACGCTTTCGCACACGGGCTCCAAGGCATCTTGCGCGATGGCAAGCTGCTCGGCGGCGCCGCCCAGGTTGCCATCGCGCAAGATTGTTATCGCCGTTCTTGAGCAAGCGGCCGGCAGCTTGCGTGGCGAGCACGCTGGCTGGAGTTCCCTTTGGCGAAACACAATATCGTTGATCATTTGGAGTGGCAGGATCAGCAGACATGCTACGAATGCCATGATGAGCGCAATCGCTGCGATCTTGCCGTTCGTGAGCATTAGTAAATCGAAGGTGAATGGTTTTACGAGAAGTGAGCGACCTATTCTGGACCCCTGTAGCATTCGCACTTTTGGATGCAAAAACCGCAGGATTTGAGCGACAAAACCGCAGGAAATGGCTCTCCAAAAGTGTCGATGCTTCGGGGGTCCGATTTCACTCGTTCACTTCGCGGGAAAGTATTCACCTTCGTTGCATGAGGCGACGGAGGGAAGGGTGATTATCGTCAAGTAGCCACCTCTGCCTTGTGAATCATCTGAAGCACAAGGCATAATGCATGTGACAAAGGGACGGTCCCTTTGCCGCATTGATCTGAGAGTAGATGTTGATGATTCTATCGTTGGCCCCTATGGAGGGGATTACCGGGCATGTGTTCCGTCGCGTGCATGCGGAGTGCTTCGGTGCGCTCGATTGCTATTACACGCCGTTTTTGCCGCCGCCGCGGGTGGGAAACCGCTTTGGCGGCAAGGCGTTTAAGGAGATCGATCCTGCCAATAACCAGGGGCTCAACGTAGTGCCTCAGCTGATGTCCAAGAACGCAGACGAGTTTGTGTGGGCGGCACAGGTGCTCGCCGACATGGGCTACCGCGAGGTCAATCTCAACTTGGGTTGCCCCTCGGGAACAGTTGTCGCCAAGGGCAAGGGCTCGGGTTTCTTGCGTAATCTCGACGAGCTCGAGGTATTCTTGAGTGACGTGTGCGAGCGATCGCCGTTGCCGGTGTCGGTCAAGACCAGGCTGGGTCTGGAGAGCGATGACGAGTATGAGCGCGTGCTCGACCTTTACTGTCGCATGCCGCTGGCAGAGCTGATCGTGCATCCGCGCGTACAGAAGGATCGCTATACGGGCTCGCCGCGCAAGGAGTTTTATGGCGAGACGTTGAAGCGGGCACCGTTTCCCGTGGCATACAACGGCGATATTTTTGATCTTGAGGATATGGATGCGCTGGTGGAGGCCTATCCCGGCACGCGCCATGTAATGCTGGGACGCGGCCTGCTCGCGAACCCCGCGCTGGCTCGCATGGTTAAGGGCGGCCCTGTTGCCACGGCAGCCGAGCTGCAGCGCTTCCACGACACGCTGTTTGCAGCCTATGCGGACGAAATTGGCGGCAATGCGGTCTTTCGCATGAAGGAGTGGTGGTTCTACGCCAAATGCGCCTTCGCCGACCCCGCTACCGTTCACAAGCTCGTACGTAAGACCAAAAAGGTCGACGAATACCGCGCCGCCGTCGAGCGCGTCTTTCGCGAGCAGCCACTTGCGCCTATAGCCCGTTTCCACGACTAGTTAGTCGTCGGGGACGTTCTTTAACGACTAGTCATTTAAGAACGTCCCCGCTGACTACCTGCAAAAAAGCTGTACGCCAGCATCCAAAGATGTCGAAAAATGTCGACTTTGGATGCTGGCGTACATGTTTGGCCGTATGGGTTGGGGTGGGCCGGTTGCAACGCGCATACTAGAGCAGGTTCTTTTGTATCCACGCGATGATGTCGCTCGATTCGTAGAGCGGCTTTCCGTCGATGAATAGGCAGGGAACCTGGCGTTTTCCGCCGACGGCGATGAGTGTCTGCTCGGCATCGGAATCGGTCGAGATATTACGCTCGGGAATGGTCACGCCGTAATCGGCCAAAAAGTGCTTGACCTTTAAGCAATACGGGCAGCCGGTCATAACGTAGAGCACGAACTCGTGATTAGTAGCCATAGGTCTCCAATCGGTTGAGGTTTTGATTGAAATACCCAAAGCCGCCGCGGTCTATGCGCGCGTCAACGACGACTCGATGGCCTGGACCAAAAACGTCGTGGCTCCGGTGCCGCAGGGCTTGTCGTAGTAGTCAACAAAGCGCTGGTCGGCCAGATAGCCGTGGGCGAGGCCCAGGTACGCTTCGTTCTGGGGCTCGCATCCCCAGTTGAGAGTAATCCAGCGACGATGCATTGCGACAAGTTTGCGGGCCTCGTTGCTCTCTGGGTCGCCAATGCCCATGGCAATCGAGAGCTGGCCCAGAATAGCGCGTTCAAGTTCCTTCATGTCGTTCCATGTCTGAGGATCCATGTCCAGTAACGTTTCGTTTGCTGCATCGATAGCCTCATCGCCATAGCACGCCCGCGCCTCGGCACCGTAGCGCTCCTCGTTTTCCTGCACGGTGCGCCAGCGCTCCAGTTGCGGCAGGACGGCGCCCATGAGCGAGACGGCTTCGTCGAGCGACATACCGGTGTTTTGTGCCAGCCGCGGGGCACAATCCTCAATCATTGATTCCATCGTGGTGTCGTAGGTGTACTTGCCGTGGTCGTAGCACCACTTGCAGTAATGATCGGTCGCGGTGCCCGTGGCATCGGTGCCGCGGTCGTTGGGCGTGAGTATCATGCCGCAGCTCTGGCAATAGTGCTCGGGCATTTCGAGCAGATGGGACAGGGGCTCGCCGGTTACGGCGGCGATGAGTTTCATCATGTCGATGCCCGGTGTGACCTCGCCGCGTTCCCAACGGCTGACGGCTTGGCGTGTGACGAAGAGCTTGGCGGCGAGCTGCTCTTGGGTAAGGTGATGGGCGCGACGGACAGCAATGAGCTTTTCTGCGAAGGCCATAACGGCTCCTTTCTGCTGGTTGATGGCTTAAGCATACGCAGCGGCCGGCTCTCTTCCAAGCAACCGTTGGTTGCACGACGGGGGACCGCGGCGAAGAATTGCGCGCTGCGCCCCACACCTCCATGCCGTACAATGACCGGCATGGAACCTATTGCACACATACATACCGATCTGCCGCAGAAGTTCGGCATTCCGCGCAACAGCTTTTTGGCGCCTCATCTGCAGGGGCGCATCGTTTTTGAGCCGGAATTTGCCTCCAACGCAGCGGTTGAGGGTCTGGACTCCTTCTCTCACCTATGGCTGCTGTGGCGCTTTGAAAATGGAACGCCCGGCGGCACGGCTAAGGACATAGCTGCCGATGCCAAAACGCAGGACAGGTCTGGCACCAACGTCAAGTGGTCGAAGACCGTGCGCCCGCCGCGTCTGGGCGGAGCCGAGCGTGTGGGCGTCTTTGCCACGCGCAGTCCGTTTCGCCCTAATCCCATCGGTCTTACCTGCGTAAGGCTCGATCACGTTGAGCTCACCGCCGACGGCCCCATCATCCATGTGCTGGGGGCCGATCTGCGCGACGGCACGCCCATCTACGACATTAAGCCCTACATCCCGTTTGCGGACTGTCACCCGGATGCGACCGGCGGCTGGATCGAGGATGCTCCGTGGCAAGAACTTAACGTCGAGTTCCCGCAAGCGCTTCAAGATATGGTCCCGCCCGCAAAACTCTCCGGCTTGGTCGAAGTCCTTCGCCAAGATCCGCGCCGTGCGGGCAGCAAACACGAGCCAAACCGCGTCTATCACCTGGCCTACGCCGGGCTCGACATATCGTTTACGGTCGACGAAACCCAGCTAACCGTAGTCGCCGTCAACGACGCACGAGACTAACCAGCCATTCGTCCGCACCCGTCAAATTAAGCGCCAAACCCCGCGCCAAAACCGCCCACGCTGGTGGACAATAACGCCTACCAAAACAATCACTTTGTACGGGAGCTCAGCATGAAATACGACTTTAGCTCGCTTATCGACCGCCACGGCATGGACTCCATCGCCGTTGACTCTTGGGGTGAGATCCCCGGTATGGCTCCGAACGCACCCGACGAGGGCTTCGACCGCATTCCCATGTGGGTGGCCGACATGAATTTTGCCACGGTGCCCACGGTCCAGGAGCACATCATTCAGCGCGCTCAGCATCCCATGTTTGGCTACTTTAACCCGCGCGCCGAGTACTTCGACCGCATTATCGAATGGCAGGGCCGCCGTAATGGCGTCGAGGGCTTGGCACCTGAGCACATTGGCTACGAAAACGGCGTGCTGGGCGGTGTCGTGTCGACGCTGCGCGCGTATGTCCAGCCGGGCGATGCGGTGCTGGTCCACAGCCCCACCTACATCGGCTTTACCAAGTCCATTGAGGCCGCGGGCTATCGCATTGTCCACAGCCCGCTTAAGCTCGACGACCAAGGCGTGTGGCGTATGGACTTTGGGGACATGGAGCGAAAGCTCGCCCTAAACCACATCCATGCCGCGGTGTTCTGCTCGCCGCACAATCCCTGCGGCCGCGTATGGGAGCGCGACGAGATCGAGCGTGCCATGGACATCTATCGCCAGCACGAATGCGTGGTGATCTCGGACGAGATTTGGTCCGATATCATCCTGCCGGGACACAAGCATATCCCGACGCAGTCGGTGAGCGAGGATGCCCGCATGCGCACGGTTGCCCTCTATGCGCCGAGCAAGACGTTCAACCTAGCGGGCCTGGTCGGCAGCTACCACATCATCTATAATGAGACGCTGCGCGACCGCGTGTGCGCCGTGTCCGACAAGACTCACTACAACGAGATGAACGTCCTCTCCATGCATGCGCTTATCGGTGCCTACCAGCCGCAAGGCTACGAGTGGGTGGACGAGCTCAACCAGGTGCTTGCCGGTAATATCGAGTACTTCTGCAATTACGTGGACGTGCATTTTGGGGGCGTGTCCTATTCACGTCCGCAGGGCACGTACATGGTGTTTCTGGACTGCACCGAGTGGTGCCGCGAGCATGGCCGCGATATTCAGTGGCTGCTCGACGAGGGGGCGCGCGTGGGCGTCGGGTATCAGGACGGCCGCCCGTTCCACGGAACCTGCCACATTCGCGTGAATCTGGCGCTACCGCTTTCGCGCGTAAGGGAGGCGTGCGACCGTCTGGACCGCTACGTTTTTAATGCACGGTAAGTGTGCGCTGCATGCGGGGCCTTCTGCCAAGTCGGCTGGAAGGCCCCACACGGTAAAGCGCCTGTAACAATTGGGCACTCGTGTGGTTTCGTTTGCTATTATCTTTAACCATTTAAGTCTGTAAACAGGATCGTATGGAGCTCGATGAAAAGATCCCGTCGCTCGGTTGCCATTTCGTTGTTTGTTGCGCTTGCAGTGGCGAGCGTCTTTGTCGTAGCGATAGCTGGCTGCTCCGGGTCGAATGACGGAGCCTCGACGTCTGCATTAGAAGGTCTGGACGCCTCGCAAGCCAAAGACGACGACCTTAAGACGCTCAACGTCGGAAGCGACCTCTATCCACCGTTTGTGTATACCGACGAGTACGGCGATATCGTTGGTCTGGATGTCGAGATATTGACCGAGGCTTTGGCCCGCATTGGTTACAAGCCAAAGTACCAGCTGATCGATTGGGAAAAGAAGGAAAAGCTGCTGGCGAGCGGCGAGCTCGATTGCGTCATGGGCAGCTTTAGCATGACAGGTCGCGAAAACGAGTATCGTTGGGCCGGCCCGTACCTTGCGAGCCGCCAGGTGGTCGCGGTCGATCCCCAGAGCGATATCTACACGCTTGCCGATCTTGAGGATAAGGTCGTGGCGGTCCAGTCCACCACCAAGCCCGAGGACATTTTGCTCAATCATACAAATGAAAACGTTCCGAAGATCAAAGAGCTCTACTGCTTTTCGGACCGCTCATACCTGAACCCGGCGCTCGTCGAGGGCCTGGTCGACGCCATCGCCGCGCATGAGTCCTCGCTGCTCACCTACGAAAAAGACTATGGTGTGACGTATCGCATTTTGGATGAGCCGCTGCTAGAAGTTGGCTTGGGCACCGCTTTCGATATCAACGATACGCGCGGCATCGACGTTAAGCTCACCCATGCCTACCAAGAAATGCTTGCCGATGGCACCATGGAACGCCTGGTGTCAAAGTACTTTGATGACCCTGCACCATTTTTGAATACGGAGGGCCTGTCATGATCGATGCGCCCGACCACGCCGTAGAGGAGCGGGGCGATCGTTCGGCATGGGTAGGGCTCATTGCCGCCCTGTTGGGGATAGCGCTCTCGGTTGTTGCCGGCATGATGAGCTACGGTTACACGACAGCCCAAGCCGAGCAGCGCTTTGCCGACGTTGTCGATTACGTGGCGACCCAGAGCCTTTCCTACGATGCGTTCAATAGCGCCTATACGACCAAAAACCTGATTCGCGTTATGGAGATCGCCGGAGAGGTGGCGCGCGATATGGAGCGCGACAGCTCGGTGGATAACGCCGCGCTCGAGCAATATGCTGACCAGTTCAACGTGAGCGCGCTGATCGTGACGGACGCATCGGGCAACCTGGTGTCCGAGTCCTCGACGGATAACGTGGGTTACGAGTCGCTTGCTGCATATCTCAAAGAAGCGCCCGTGCTGGAGGTGGCAACCCATCCGCTTAAGTCCTATACCACTCGTATTACGCTTGCGGATGATTCGGTTGCAGACATTGGCTGTGTGACCCGGCAAGATGGCGAGGGTATCGTTATCGCGGTAAGGCATCAGAGCGCGAAGGCGGTTGCAAGCAATACGCTCAAACTGCAGAGTCTGCTCGAAGGCTATGAGACCATCGATAGCGGAAATATCGTGATCGAAAACGATGGCAAGGTCGTTGCGACCAACGCCGTTGAACCCACCATCTTGGGCGTGTTCGACCTGCCTGCGACGGACGCCATCATTGTCGACGAAATTAAGGATCGATGCCTGCCCGGCAAAGTCCGACTGGTCAACGTCAACGGCGAGTGGTATTTGGGCACATACGGCAAAGCGCAAAAATTCTACGTGTACACCTATGCCTCGGCGCGGCGCTACTTTGAGGTCGTCGCCGCTGTTGCTGCCGGCGTGCTGGTGCTCTACAGCGGTGTTATAGCCGTTGTTGTGATGGCGCGTCGCCGCGCTGATCGTCGACGTTTGACGGACTTGCTGCAGCAGGAGCGCGACTATGGCGACAGGCTAGCAAAGGCGGCACGTGAGGCCTCGTCTGCCAACTCGGCAAAGACGGAATTTTTGCGTCGCATGAGCCACGATCTGCGCACGCCCATCAACGGCATTCGCGGTATGGTTGAGGTCGGCGATGCCAATGCGGATGATCTGCAAAAGCAGACCGAGTGCCGCTCAAAGATCTGGACGGCATCGGGACTGCTGCTCGACCTTGCCAACGAGGCCCTGGATATGAGTCGCCTGGAGAGCGGGCAGGTCGATCTGGAGCTTGTTCCCACGAACTTGGCGACCCTCAACCATGAGGTGCGCGATATTCTGGAGCGCCAGGCCGAGGAGCGTCTGGTGACAATTATCTGCGACCAGCAGACGCTTGATCACCCCTATGCGCGGGTGAGCGTGACGCACCTCAAGCGTTTGTTGCTCAATATTGCCGGCAATGCCGTCAAGTATAACCGCCAGGGCGGCTATGTTCGCCTGGTGTGCCGCGAGGTGGAGCCAGCGGATGGCGTCCCCGTCTATGAATACACGATCGCCGACAACGGTATTGGCATGAGCGAGGAGTTCCAACAGCACCTCTACGAGCCGTTTTGCCGCGAGGAGCAACAGGTGGAAGGTGCTTCATCGGGAACTGGCCTGGGTGCGCCTATCGCAAAACAGTTGGTTGAGCTTATGGGCGGAACCATGAGCTTTACGAGTATCTTGGGGCAGGGGACGACGTTTACCATCCGTCTGCCGTTTGAGAAGTGCAAGCGCTCCGAGATTCCTCGGGCAGTTCGTGTGGACGCGGGCGACAGCGATGCACTCCAGGGCTTGCGCGTTTTGCTCGTAGAGGATAACGACCTGAATGCCGAGATCGCGCAGTTTACGCTCGCCCGCGCCGGTGCCGTCGTGACGCATGCTAAGGATGGTGAGTCTGCCGTCGAGATGTTTACCGCGAGCGCGCCGCACGAGTACGACGTGGTGTTGATGGACATCATGATGCCCGGTATCGATGGCCTTGAGGCCACGCGTCGGATTCGAGCACTCGATCGCGAGGATGCCGTGCTCACGCCGATTATCGCCGTGAGCGCCAACGCCTTTGCCGACGACCGTAGGCTTTCGCGCGAGGCGGGCATGAACGCGCACCTGAGCAAGCCTGTGAGCTCGCAGGAGCTCGTTGAGGCGCTTGCACACATAGCCGCCGACGCTTCATAAGCATATGGCTCGGTTCCAAGGTGGGTTGGAACCGAGCCATATTGCTATTGATGAGGCCTGATGAGGGGCTTACTTTTCTTGAATCTGCTTGCCGCAGAGATGCTCAATCGTAATCTCGTAGAGTTGGACGCCCTTGATGTCTTTGGCGATTTCCTCCTCGACTTCTTCGGCAGAAGGGTAGTACTTAAGGGCGAGCTGGCGGACTTTGTCCTCGATAAACGCGGGGGTGTCATTTGCCAGGCGACAGCGGCCAAAGACCACGGTACTCATAACGTACGGAGCCCAGTCGCCGTCCTGGTGCCACTCGTTGCCGTAAACGGTAAAGCAGACCTTGTCATCGCGCTTAAGTGCGTCGACCTTGTGGCCAGCCTTGGCGCCATGGAAATAAATCTTGTCGTGCTCGGCGTCAAAGAAGTAGTTGACGGGAATGGCGTACGGGTAGCCATCGTCGCCGTTGACGGCAAAGACGCCGCGCTTGCAGGTGGCGAGCAGTTCGCGCGCTTCCTCGTCGGTGATGGCGCGTTTCTTTCGACGTAAGGGCCTAAACATCGTTGGCTTCCTTTCTGGTCGTGCGTGGTTGCTGCAAAAACTATAGCGAAACGGATCCGTTTTTCTTGATGCGGGCGAGTATGTTTTTGAGCTTGTTAAAGTCGATCGGTTTGGACAGATGAGCGTTCATGCCGGCAGCGTGTGCCGCCTGGGCGTCTTCGGCAAAGGCGTTGGCGGTGAGCGCGATGATGGGGATATCGGCTGCATCGACCTTCTCGCTCAGACGAATCGCGCGGGTTGCCTCGTAGCCGTCCATGCCCGGCATCATAATGTCCATCAGGATCGCATCGAAGCTGCCGGCGGGATGCGACAGGTACAGATCGACGGCTTCGTTGCCGTTGGCGGCGCGGGTGACCACGACGCCTTCGGATTCTAGCAGCGCCTGGGCAATCTCGGCATTCAATTCGTTGTCTTCGGCGAGCAGCACGTTCATGTTGGCGAGCGAGCAGTCGAGCGCTCTCTCGACCGTATTCGCCCGCGCCTGGGGGTTCTTGTCGATATCGAGCGGAATCTGGACGTTGAACGTACTCCCCACGCCAACCTCACTCGAAATCTCAATCGTACCGCCCATCAGTTCAATAAGCGACTTGACGATTGGCATACCCATGCCGGTTCCTTGGAACTTGCTGCGCGCATCGTCACCTTCTTGGGCAAACGGCTCATAGATATGCTTTAAAAACTCGGGAGCCATGCCAATGCCGGTATCCGAAACGCTAAAGCAAAAGAGCGCGCGCCCGTTATCGAGTGGCTTGGTCTTTGAGCTAAAGGTGACGGAGCCGCCGTGCTTGTTGTACTTAATGCTGTTGTCTAACAGGTTGATCATGATCTGTCGGATATGGGTGGGACTGCCGATCATGTATGGCCCCGTGGCGTACGGCAGACTATTGTCCTGCATGGTGATGCCGTTATCGGATGCGCGGAGCTTGCACAGCACTAGCGTATCGTCACAGAGTTCTTTGAGGTTAAAAGGCGCATGTTCCAGTGTTAGCTTGCGGTCTTCGATTTTGCCCATTTCGAGGATGTCGTTGATCAGCGAGAGCAGATGATTGGCGGCAACGCGCGCCTTGGCACGGCTCTCGCGGGCGACTTGCATATCGCCTTCCTTCAGTTCCTCGATCTCGATAAGGCCCAGGATGCCGTTGAGCGGCGTGCGGATGTCGTGGCTCATGCGCGTGAGGAATGCCGTCTTAGCGGCGTTGGCAGCGTCGGCTTTCCGCTGTTCTTTCTGCGCACGTTGAAGCGACCAGGCAAGGATGACGATGCTGGTGAGCAAAATGCAGATGATAACAGTCACAATGGCGGCGCGGTTGCGGTAGAGAAACTGGAACGTGTCCGATTCCTGTGCCGTGTACGACGTTGAGGAGTAGCTGCTGGCGGAGAGCGATTCGCCGGCATTGATGATGCCCTTATTAATGATTCCCAGCAGTTCGGGCTTGCCACGAGAAATCCAGCACGAGAGCTCACAGGTGTCAGGGAGCTCGATCGTCTCGCAGTCCTCGAGATCATAACGGTCGCCGATGGTTTTTACGCGTGAACTGGGAGCGACGATGCAGTGCACCGTTCCCTTCCTGAGGGCGTCGAACGCTTCATCGTCGGATTGGTATTCGGTTACGGTCGCTGTGGGGAACAGACTTTCAAGTGCATTTTGGTTGATAAACGATGATTTGGTACAGGCGATGCTCTGAAGGTCTTTGTTCAGGTCGCTGCCGGTGTGGATGGCGGTGAGGGACATGGTCCCCAACGATACCGACTGCACAACGCCTGTTTGCTCGGCAAACCAGTAATCTCGGTATACCGGCAGCGCAACGTCTATGCTCCCCTTTGACAGGGCCTTTGACATCATCTTGTAGCTATCAAAGGCGACGGTTTTGACCGTAATGCCAAATTTATCGTGCAGCGTCGTCGCAAGCGATGCGAGCGAGCCTTCCATTTCGCCGTCTTCGTCTTCGTTACAGTAGGGGAGTTTGCCCGTAATGTAGCCGAGCGTGATGGTGTTGTCATTTGCTTTGAGCCAGGAACATTCGGGGCCGTTGAGCGATGATGAACCGCTGTTTTGGGTCGAGTAGCTAGATTTGACTTCGTCGTTATAGCGTGGGTTGACGCGGGCGATTGCCGTCATGGCAGCATTGATGTTGTTCATCAGGTCGGGGCGGCTTTTGGGAACGGCAAAGTAGTAGTCGCTCGAACCAATGTAGAACATGGGGGAGGCACTGGGCGACGAGATCGTGTCATTCATGATGACGGCATCGACCTCGTTGTTTGCGAGCGCGTCAAAGAGAACGGAGTCTCCGTCATACTCCCTGTATGTGCAGGCGATTCCTTCGTTGGTGAGCCACTGCTGGCCAACGAAGGTTTGCATAACGCCGGGGTTGTAGCCGATGGTAAGGCCCTGGAGCGCTTGGGGGTCACCCTTGGCCAGATCGTCGCGATCGGGCCTGGCGTAGATGTAGTAGCGTTCGGTGCCCTCGGGGTTCGAGGAAAAGAGCAGCTTTTGGGCGCGTTCCTCGGAGTAGGAGATGTTGGGCATGAGGTCGATCTCGCCCGCCTCGAGCATGTCCATAAGCTCGGTGAAGGTGCCGGTGACGTATTCGTACCGCCAGCCGGGCGTGTAGTACGACAGGGTCTGGAGGTACTCGTAGCCCCATCCCGAGAGACGCTCGCCGGGAGTGCCGTCCTGGAAGCCCTCGTTGTTGACGAGCCAGCCGACGCGGACCGTCTTGACTTGCTGATCGGAGTCGGCGGCAAAGGCGGGGGCGGGCGCGACGGCGCTCAGTACGGTGAGCGCGGTAAGCGCAACGACCAGAGCGCGACATATAACTGAACGAAGGACAGTGGCAGCTCTCACATGCAATCCTAACGAATCGAGACATTACCGCATAAGAATACCAGCTCCGCCTGCCCAGTCGGCAGCAGCACCGCTAGACGGTCCCACAACCGGCAGTTGGAGACAGTCCCTTTCTGCCGGCACAAAAGGAACGTCCCTAACTGCCGGTTGTGGGACAATACCGAGCGAACGTGATTGGGCGTCTGGGAAAAGGGATCGCGATGAACAAGTTGAGAACGCTTGCCGACGTGCTGCGACAGGCTGGCTTTGCGCGCATCACGGGCTTGTTTCTTATCTTTTACCTGCTGTGCTCGACGGCCGTCTGGCTGTCCGAGCCTACGACCCTCACCTTTGGCGATGGACTTTGGTTTAGCTTTGAGACGGTCTCGACCATCGGCTTTGGCGACATTCCGGCCGAAACACCGGTTGCCCGCGCTATTACCGTCGTCTTGAGCGTTATTAGCATCTTCTACATCGCCATGCTCACGGGCGTGGCGGTGAACTACTGCAATACGCTCATCAAGATGCGTCAAAAGGACACCATGGCGCGCTTTATAGACGATCTTGAGCATTTGGAAGAGCTCGATCGCGACCAGCTCGCCGATCTGTCGCGCCGCGTGCGCGAATATCGGCGCCGCCAACGCTAGAGCGGGCGTCGCGCGTCACGACGAGGGGGACTGAATATGAATATCACGGTATACCTGGGCGCCAGCGTTGGTAACGACCCAGCATTTCTGCCTGCGGTGCAAGAGCTGGGCAACTGGATTGGCTCCAACGGGCACGCGCTGGTATACGGCGGGTCCAAGTCGGGTCTGATGGGTGCGCTCGCCGATAGCGTGCTCGATGCCGGCGGACATGTGACGGGTGTGGAGCCGAGCTTTTTTATCGAGGCTGAGTTTCAGCACGACGGAATCGACGACCTTATCGTGACGAGTGATATGGCAGAGCGTAAGGCAAAGATGATCGAGCTCGGCGATGCGTTCATTGCCTTTCCGGGCGGCACGGGCACGCTCGAGGAGATTGCCGAGGTTATGTCCGCGGTATCGTTGGGGCATTTGGATGCGCCGTGCATCTTGTACAACCTCGGGGGTTACTACAACGATCTTAAGGCGCTGCTCGGGCACATGATTGATAAGGGTTTATCGAGCCCGCAGCGCCAGCAAGGCATTTACTTTGCCGAGGATCTGTGCGAAATCGCATCAATTATCAACGAATAAGCCTTGAGCCTGTCCCGCCGTGGTCCCCGGTGGCTCCGTTTGCAGCGCAGACGGTTGGCTTGACTGGGCTACACTCGCTCTACAATAAAACGTATCTATGTCGACTTTGACCGCGGGAGGACCCGATGGATAAGCTCGCTAAACCCACGAACCGAGCGCTGTTTTTGGTGAGCGTTGCCGTGACCGGCGCACTCGCGGGTGCCGCAGTCTGGCTGTTCTTTTTTGTGATGGAGCACGGTATCGACTATCTATGGACAGAGATTCCGCACGCGCTGGGCGTCGCTTCGCCCGAGCTCGCCAGCGGCCCGTTCGGTTTTCTGCCGTACCCGTTTTTTGTCTGCCTGCTGGGCGGCCTGTTAATCGGTCTGTACGAAAAGATGACAGGCACCAAGACCGATGACCTCAACCAGGTGATGGCTAAGGTCAAGCAAGACGGGCGCTACCCGTACGACAACCTGGGCAAGCTTTCGCTCGCGGCATTGCTGCCGCTGCTGTTTGGCGGAAGTATTGGACCGGAGGCCGGCCTGACCGGCGTTATCGCTGGTCTGTGCAGCTGGGTCGGCGACCGCATGCGTCGCTTTGGCGCCGAGTTTAGGGAGCTCACGCTGCTGGGCACCCAGGCTGCCCTGACGGCGCTCTTTACCGCGCCCGTCTTTGGCTTTGTGGCGCCGCTCGCCGGTAGCGCCGACGGCCAGGGCGAAGGCGCCGACGATGAGTCCGCATCCGGCGAGATCACCATCAAGCTGCCCAAGGCGCAAAAGACGGTGGTCTATGGCATTGCGATTGCCGGCGGTCTGGGCACCTACCTGCTGCTTGGCCAGCTTGTGGGCGGCGGCATGGGCATGCCCAGGTTCGAGTCCGCCGAGGTGGGCAACCTGGAACTTGTCTGGCTCATTCCGCTGGCGTTGGTCGGCACGGTCTGCGGCTGGCTGTACTTTGTCTCCGAGCATGCAAGCGAGGCACTGTCCCATGCAATAGGGGAGCGTCCTGTCGTCAAGGCCATGCTGGCCGGTCTGGCGCTCGCCATCTGCGGTACGGTCCTGCCCTACACCATGTTTGCCGGCGAGACCCAGGCCGACGTGCTCATGGAAACCTATCTGACCATTCCCGCCGGCGTGCTTATCGCGACCGGTCTTGTTAAGGCCATGCTGACGCCCGCCCTCATCAACCTTGGTTGGCGCGGCGGCCACTTCTTCCCGGTTATCTTCTCGGGTGTGAGCCTGGGCTATGGCCTTGCCATCCTCACCGGTGCCGATCCGGTCTTTTGCGTCGCCGTCTGCACGGCCTCGACGATGGGCGCCGTCATGCGCCAGCCCGTCATGGTCGTGGGCCTGCTGCTCATGTGCTTCCCGCTCAAGGGTATCGTCTGCATGATCATCGCCGCCGTTATCGCCGCCGGCATTCCGCTGCCCAAGCCGCTGCGTAAATAGCACGGTGGCACACGCCGGGGACATGCCGTTTGCCA
>URNU01000002.1 GCA_900549275.1 uncultured Collinsella sp.
CGATTGGGACAGGCAAGCCTTCGAGGCCGAGCGCAAAATGGATTCTAAAAAACACCTTGCCAAATAGGAGCGTCAGGACGCATGAAACCCCTGCCGCACGAAGTGCGCAGCGGGGGTTTCATGCATGTCCGAGGACGTTTTCAGAGCTTTACGCTGTAGGGTCCCGAGGGGATATGTCCGCTACTCAGCCATCTGAGCCTGGACGGCGGTGATGGCCACGACACCCACGATGTCGTCGGCAGAGCAGCCGCGCGACAGGTCGTTGACCGGCTTGGCGATGCCCTGCAGGATGGGGCCGTAGGCGTCAGCGCCAGCGAAGCGCTGGACCAGCTTGTAGCCGATGTTGCCGGCCTCGAGGTCGGGGAACACGAGCACGTTGGCCTTGCCGGCGACGGAGGAACCGGGAGCCTTGAGCTGGGCGACGGTGGGGACGATAGCGGCATCGAGCTGCAGGTCGCCATCGATGGCGAGCTCGGGAGCCTTCTCCTTGCAGAACTTCACGGCCTCCTGGACCTTCTTGGCGACCTCGCCGCCGGCGGAGCCCATGGTGGAGTAGGAGAGCATGGCCACGTGCGGCTCAACGTTGCCCATGAAGGTGGACCAGGAGTGAGCGGAGGCGATGGCGATCTCGGAGAGCTCGTCGGAGGACGGGTTGATGTTGAGGCCGCAATCGGCGAAGATCAGCGTTCCGTCGGTGCCGAACTGCGGGGTGTCGGTGCACATCACGAAGAAGGCCGAGACCAGCTTGGTGCCCGGGGCGGTCTTGAGGATCTGCAACGCGGGACGCAGGGTGTCGGCGGTGGAGTGGCAGGCGCCAGAGACCAGGCCGTCGGCGTCGCCCATTTTGACCATCATGGTACCAAAGTAGGTAGCGTCCATCACCTGGGCACGAGCCTGCTCGATGGTGACACCCTTCTTGGCGCGGAGCTCGGCAAACTTCTGCGCGTACTCCTCGTGCTTCTCGGCATTGCGCGGGTCGATGACGGTAGCGCCGGGAACGTTGATCTCGTCGGGGTTGCCCAGGATAACGATCTTTGCCAGGCCCTCCTCGATAATCTTGGTGGCTGCGACGATGGTGCGCGGATCCTCGCCCTCGGGCAGGACGATCGTCTTAAGGTCGGCCTTGGCGGCGGACTTCATACGGTTAAGGAAATCGCTCATGTTACTCCTTACAAGCGTTTCACTAAGCTCCAGGCGCCCGGCTGTTCACGAATAAACCCGCTGCTAGCGGGTTTACCTTTCAATTATGTACGCCGCGGTGCTTGAGCTTTCCTTGTGTGGCAAGCTCATTATAGGACGCATTAGCGCTATAATCGCTCTGATAAATATGTCTCGAAGATTGTTCGAGAAAAGCCCAGCTAACGAGCCCGTGGCTTTTGACAAGGAGTATCGATGCAGATTACCTCAGGCCTGCCTGAAGGCTTTAACGCCGGCGCATACGACATGATTGTTGTCGGTGCCGGATATGCCGGTGCCGTTTGTGCCCGCCGTCTCGCCGAGACCATCGGCTATCGCGTTGCCGTTCTGGAGCGCCGTAGCCACATTGCGGGCAACGCCTATGACTGCGCTGATGAGGCCGGGATCCTGGTCCACGAGTATGGTCCGCACATCTACCATACCTTTAACGAGCGCGTCCACAATTTCCTGTCGCGCTTTACCAAGTGGACGGACTACCAGCACAAGGTGCTCGCCAACATCAACGGCACCCTTATGCCCGTGCCCTTTAACCACGCGAGCCTCAAGCTCGCCTTTGGCGATGAGCGCGGCGAGGAGCTGTATCAGAAGCTCGTGGAGACCTTTGGCAAAGACGTCAAGGTGCCCATCATGGAGCTGCGCAAGAAGAACGACCCGGATCTTGCCGAGGTCGCCGATTACGTCTACGAGAACGTCTTTTTGCATTACACCATGAAGCAGTGGGGCCAGACGCCCGACCAGATCGATCCCTCGATCACTGGCCGCGTTCCCGTCTTTGTGGGCGACGATGACCGCTACTTCCCGCAGGCTCCCTTCCAGGGCATGCCGCAGGACGGCTATACCGCGCTGTTCGAGCACATGCTCGACCACGATCTGATTGATGTGTTCTGCGACGTTGACGCCCGCGACCTCTTTGAGATTGACGAGACTACCGTCAAGATCGACGGTAAGGTCTATGGCGGCGAGATCGTCTACACCGGTCCACTCGACGAGCTGTTCAACCTCGATCTGGGCGCGCTGCCGTACCGCACGCTCGACATGAAGTTCGAAACGCTCGATATGGATCAGTTCCAGCCCGTGGGCACCGTCAACTACACCACGAGCGAGGATTACACGCGCATCACCGAGTTCAAGAACATGACTGGTCAGGTCCTGCCCGGCAAGACCACCATCATGAAGGAGTATTCCAAGGCCTATACGCCCGGCTCGGGCGAGACGCCCTATTACGCCATTCTGGAGCCCGAGAACCGCGAGCTCTATGAGCGCTATCTTGAGCGCGTCCAGAATCTGACGAACTTCCACCCGGTGGGTCGCCTGGCCGAGTATCGTTACTACGATATGGATGCCGTGACCAATTCTGCCCTCGATCTTTCGGATGAGATTATCGCCTGCCATGCATAAAGTCATATCATTCGGTATTCCCTCGTATAACGCCGCTAAGGACATGGACCATTGCATCACCTCCATTCTGGAGGGGAGCAATTACGCCACCGATATCGAGATCATCATCGTCGATGATGGTTCCAAGGACGAGACGGCAGCAAAGGCCGACGAGTGGGAGACACGTTATCCCGGCATCATTCGCGCGGTGCATCAGGAGAACGGCGGCCACGGTATCGCCGTCCTTTCGGGCTTGCGCGAGGCGCAGGGCACCTACTACAAGGTCGTCGACTCGGACGACTGGCTCGATGGCGCTGCCCTGTCGACTATGCTTTCGATTCTTCGAGGTTTTGAGGAGCGCGACCAGCGCGTCGACCTGTTCATCTCGAACTATGTGTACGAGAAGGTTTACGAGGGTACGCATACCGCTATTGGTTACAAGTTTGCCCTGCCGCGAAAAAAGATCTTTACCTGGGACCAGATTGGCCATTTCCGTCTGGACCAGAATCTGCTTATGCACAGCCTGTGCTATCGCACGGATGTGCTGCGCGCGTCCAATCTGCCCATGCCGCCGCACACGTTCTATGTAGACAACATCTACGCCTACGTGCCGCTACCGCGTTGCAAGACCATGTACTACGCCGACATCGACCTCTATCGCTACTTTATCGGTCGCGAGGGCCAAAGCGTCAACGAGGCCACGATGGTCAAGCGTCTGGACCAGCAGTTCCGCGTGACGCGCATCATGATGGAGTCGTTCCATCTGTACAGCGATGTCGAGTCGTCGCGTCTGCGCTCCTACATGATGGGCTATTTCACCATGATGATGGCAATCTGCTCGGTGCTTACTAAGCTTTCCGACGAGGATTGTGCCGATGAGCGCCTGAAGATGTTGTGGAGTGATCTGAAAGCCTATGACGAGCGTATGTATCGTCGTGCACGCTACGGTGTGGTCGGCTTCTTCACCAACCTGCGCGGTCGTGCCGGAGATAAAACCACACTCGGCCTATACCGTCTTGCCTCGAAGATCTTCAAATTCAACTAGCACAGAAGCGCTCGGGTAACGGGGACCCCTGGTCCTTAACTTGCTACTTCGAACAGTCCTGCGCAAGACGGAGGCGCCACTGGCGCCTCCTTTGCGTGCGGAACTCGTATCAAGTTAAGGACCAGGGGTCCTCTGCTGTGTCTCGCTTTGTGTTAGCAAGCAGAATTTGAAGATCTTGGACGCGCGGTACACAGGGGCCTGGGCTGAAAAGACTTGGTTGGTAGGTTGCCCGGTGGGGCTTGGTTATGTTTGTCGCGAGTTCCGCACGAGCCGAAGAGCACTTAATGTGCTCTTCGTGCGAGCCAGGACTGTAGAGCAGCAAACATAACCAAGCCCACCGGGCAACCGGTCAGGTTAGGCTACTTCGCGGCGCCGGGGATGCCGTGGGAGGTTTTGGCGGTTTTGGCTCCGTTTACGATGGCGGTCTGTAGAGCCCTTACGGCGAGCATGCCCAGCAGGTCTAGGGGAACGGCGGCGCTTGCCTGGGCGTCCAGTTTGCCGCTGGCGAGGGTGTAGATGGTGTCGCCGTCGTTGGTGGTGTGCGTGGGACGGATGGCGTGTGCGTAGGCGTCTGCGGCCATCTGGGAGACCTTGGTGGCCTGGGCCTTAGTGAGCTCCACGTTGGTGACGATACAGCTGATGGTGGTATTGGTGCGGTCGAGCGGCATCTGCATGGATCCGGCGGCGGCAAAGGCTGCGAGTTCCATGTCGACGATCTGGTCGCTATCGGCTGCGGCGCGCATACCGGCGACCCACTCGCCGGTGAAGGGGTCGACAACGTTGCCGCAGGCGTTGACTGAGACCACGGCGCCCACCTTGATGGGGCCGAGCGCCACGGCGGCAGCTCCGAGGCCGGCCTTCATGCAGGTGGCAGGCCCCATGAGCTTGCCTACAGTGGCGCCAGTGCCGGCGCCCACGTTGCCCTGCTCGAGTGTGGCGGGGGTGTGGTCGAGCGCCTCGCGCACGGCGGCGATGCCGGCTTCGATGTCGGGGCGCACGGTGGGGTCGCCAAAGGCAAGGTCGAAGATGCAGCTGGAGCACACGATGGGCACCTGCGTGGGTCCGACGGGCAGACCGATGTCGCGGCTCTCGAGTTCGCGGGCCACGCCGCTTGCGGCTTCGAGGCCAAAGGCCGATCCGCCCGAAAGGCAGACGGCGTGGACTTTATCGACGGTGTTCTCGGGACGCAGCAGGTCAGTCTCGCGCGAAGCGGGAGCGCCACCGCGTACGTCAACGCCGCCGGTGGCACCCTCGGGCGCCACGATTACGGTGCAGCCGGTGCCAGCCTCCTCGTCCGTATAGTTGCCAAAGCAAAAGCCATCGACATTGCAAACATCGATGGCTTCGAGCAGTGTGTCCATATTTTCTCCTATCGGTTTTCCGCCGGGCCTTATGCCCGGTCGGGATCCGTACGGTACGGCAAAATTGTAGGCGCTGGGGGATGCCCAGCGCCAGATGCAATTACGAGAGTTTTTGAATCGCGCGTGCTACGCGAGCGATGGGTAAGCCCACCACGTTATAGAAGTCGCCCGAAATATCGTGCACGAGCATGCGTCCGCCTGTGCCCTGAATGCCGTAGGCGCCGGCCTTGTCCATGGGTTCGCCGGAGGCAACATAGCGCTCGATCTGCTCTTCGGTAAGCTCATAGAACGTCACGTCGGTCACATCGACAAACGACAGGCTCTCGGCGGCATGCGGAGCTGTAGCGTCGCCGGCTTTAACGATGCAGACGCCGGTCGCCACCTGGTGCGTGCGGCCCGAAAGCTCGCGGAGCATGGTGCGCGCCTCGTCCTCGTTTGCCGGCTTACCCAAAATCTTGCCATCGAAGGTGACGATGGTATCGGCCGCGACGGTCAGCTCATTGGGTTCGGCATGCTCGGCCGCGACGGCAGCGGCTTTGGCACGTGCCAAGCGCTCGACGAGCGTAAGCGGAGCTTCGCCATCAAAAGGCGTTTCATCGATATCTGCGGGAATTACGCGAATGTTATAGCCTGCCTCGCGCATCAGCTCAATGCGGCGCGGCGATTGCGAAGCCAAGATCATAGCTGGATGCCCTCGGCGACCTTCTCGACGGCCTTGTCGCCGGCGAGCGTGCGCAGCAGCTCCAGGGCAAAGGGGAGCGACTGTGCCATGCCGCTGGCAGTGATGATATTGCCGTCTTGCGTGACCTTCTCGCCGGTATAAACACCCTCGGGGAAGCTTTTCTCAAAGCCAGGGAAGCACGTGGCATGGCGTCCCTCGAGTAGACCAAGCTCGCCCAGGATAAACGGGGCAGCGCAGATGGCGGCAACGTGCTTGGTCGCGGCGAAATCGCAAACTACGTCGCAGACGCGCTGGTCGGCGCGCAGGTTGGTGGCACCGGGCAGGCCGCCGGGCAGCACGACGCAGTCATACTCGTCAAAGTTGATCTCGTCAAAGAGCGCGTCGCAGGTCACGGGAATCTGCAACGAGCTCACGACCTCGCGTGTGGGCATAATCGAGACGAGCGTGGCGCGCACGCCGCCGCGACGCATGACGTCGACCATGGTCAGGCATTCAATAGTTTCAAAGCCATCGGCGGCGAGAACGGCAACGCTGGGCATGTGAGTTCCTTTCGTAAGGCGGCATACAATTAGCCGTCTTATACCCCGAAGACATACGCTTGCCACGCTCGATTTCCCAATGTTTAAAAAGGGACGGGGACTAAATAATCATTCGGTATAAATTGATTATTTAGTCCCCGTCCTAGAAAAATCATCGGGCGCGGTCTTGGGCAAACAGTCTAGTTGCGCTTGAGGTGGACGACCGTTTCGCAGTGGAAGGTTTGCGGGAATAGGTCGACCGGCGTGATCTTGACGGGGGAGAAGGTGCCTTCCTCGACAAAGCGCTTAAGATCGCGCGCCAGGGTGGCCGGATCGCAGCTCACATAGGCGACATCGCGAGCGCTTGTGCTGGCGATGAGGTCGATAGCCTCGGGCGCCAGACCTGCACGCGGCGGGTCGACTACCAGGACGTCGGCGTCCTGGTCGGGGAACTCGCGCACGGCATCGCCGCCGATGACGTCGACGTTGTCGAGCTTATTGATCTCGAGGTTACGGCGTAGATCGCGCACGGCGGGGCCGTAGGCCTCGACGGCAGCGACAAAGTCGCAGCGGCGGGCGAACGGCAGGGTAAAGGTGCCGGCACCGCAGTACAGGTCCACGGCAAGCTCGTCTTCCTGCGGGTCGAGCGCTTCCATAACGAGCTCAATCAAAATCTCGGCGCCCTTGGTATTGACCTGGAAAAACGACGGGGCAGATAAGCGCATCTGGCTTTCGGCGATATTCTCGGTCCACGAGCCCTCGCCGGCGAGCATCTCCACCTTGGAGACACGGCGGGCCTTCTTCTCGCCCTTGCTCATCACACGCACGATGCTCGTGGGATGAGCGGCATCAGCCAGCACGCGGGAGACCTGCGAGCGCGGGAAGGAGCCTGTGGGTGTCCAAAGTGCGACCTCGAGTGCTTTGGTGCGACGCGAAGCGCGAATGCCCACGCGCTCGAGGCCCAGGTCGTGGCTGCCGCTCAGATAGTTGAGCGCGCCGACGACCGATTTGAGCGCCTTGGGAAAACGCTTATCGAACAGCGGGCACGAATCGACGGTCACGATCTTGCTGGGATCGACGCCGTGCATGCCAAGGCGAACGCGGCCGTTAACGACGGTCGGCTCCAGCTCAATCTTATTGCGGTAACCCCAGTCGTCCTTGGTGTAGCGGATGGGCTGGACAAGATCGTCGACCTGCTCGGGGGTGAACTTGCCAATGCGCTCGAGCGTGGAGCGCAGGTTTTGCTCTTTGGCGGCAAGCTGGGCGGTGCGCGAGAGATTGCCCCACGAACAACCGCCGCAGATGCCCACGAAGGGGCAGGAGGGCTGAATGCGATCGAAGCTCGGCTCCAGAATCTCGGTCGTGCGGGCGCGCATAAACGACTTGCCGTCCTGCACGACCTCGGCCTCGACGGTGTCGCCTGCCACGGCGCCCTGTACAAAGACGGCCTTGCCGTTGTCGGCGTGCGCCAGTCCGTCGGCGCCGTAGGTCATCGATTCTATAGTGAGCTTCATATTCCTGCCTGTCATTCGCGGTTTTGTCCGCAACCATGGTAGCAGGGAAAAGCGCCCCGTATCTGGGGCATTCCTCAAATACGGGGCGCTTCTACAAACGTCTATTTTGTCTTGCCGGTAATGAGCGTCTTAAGCCCTAGGCCGATCAGACCCAGTCCCATGCGCACGCGACCGGGGCGATGGCGCTCGATGGCCTTGGTCTTGCCAACGGGCTTCTCGCGGCGAGCGCTCTTCTCGGACGCGGGCTTGGCCGCCTGCGGTTGGGGCCGAGGAGCAGGTTCGGACTCAGGCTCGATAACGGTCGCTCGGACCTTCTGGACCTCGGGTGCGGCCGGCTGAGGCTCGGGCTCAGGCTGGGATGCGAGCGCGGGTTCTGCCTCGGTGGCGGCCTCGGCGTTGCGATACGCACGCTCCAGCAGGGCTTCCTGCGAGTTGAAGGGCTTCTCGTCCTCTTTGCGCTTCACGGGAACCCAGGTGCCGTCACTCGTCAGGCTGCGTGCCTTCACGTTGTCGCGCAGCTGCATGCCCATGTACTCGTGCACCAGGGCGCGGCAGGTGGGGTCGAGCACGGGGAAGGCGATCTCCACGCGGTGCTCGGTGTTGCGCGTCATCATGTCTGCCGAGCTCAGGTAGATCATGTCCGAGTCCACGCCAAAGGCATAGACGCGCGCATGCTCCAGAAAGCGTCCGACGATGGAGCGCACGTGCACGTTCTCGGTCTTGCCCGGAATACCAGGCTTGAGGCACGAGATACCGCGGATGATCATGTCCACGCGCACGCCGGCACACGATGCCTCGGCAATCTTGTCGATGACCTCGCGGTCGGTAAGCGAGTTGAGCTTAAAGAACACGCGGGCGGGCTCACCGACAAGGGCGCGCTGGATCTCGCGGTCCAGGCCACGCATGATGAGCGGCTTGAGGCCCACGGGCGCCACGCCCAGGAAGCGGTAGTCGCCGCGCAGGTTGCCCAGCGACAGATTGCGGAAGAACAGGTTGGCGTCCTCGCCGATGCCGGGGTGGGCGGTCATGAGCATAAAGTCGCTGTAGAGCTTGGCCGTCTTCTCGTTAAAGTTACCGGTTCCCAAAAGCGTGAGTCGGGTGAGCGCCATGCCCTCGCGATAGGTGAGCTGGCAGATCTTTGAGTGGCACTTAAAGCCCTCGGAGCCATAGATAACGGTGCAGCCTGCTTCTTCCAGACGCTCGGCCCACTCGATGTTATTTTGCTCGTCAAAGCGAGCACGAAGTTCCATGAGCACCGTGACCTCTTTGCCGTTCTCGGCAGCATCGATCAACGACTCGCACAGACGGCTCTGCTTTGCCACGCGGTAGAGCGTGATGCGCAGCGAGATACACTCGGGGTCGTAGGCTGCCTCGTGTACCAGGTCCAGGAACGGATTCATGGCCTCGTAAGGGTAAAAGAGCAGCTTGTCGTGCTGCAGGACCTGCTCGCGGATGGAGCGGGTCATATCGATGGTGGGGTTGGGCTGCGGCTTAAACGGCGTAAAGAGCAGCTCGTTGCGTAGATGCTCGGGAATCTTGCCCTCAATACCAAAGACGTAGCCAAGGTCAAGGGGGATATCGCAGGTAAAGACCGAGCGGCGAGAAAGCTCGAGCGCCTTGCGGATGGTCTTGAGCGTTGGCTTTTCGAGCGAGCCTGATACGGCGAGCACCACCGGCTGCAGGCGCAGGCGCTTCTTGAGGATGCGCTTCATGTGCTGGCGGTAATCCTCTTCCTCCTCGACGCCCTCGCCGTCCGGGTCGATATCGGCATTGCGGGTGACGCGGATCAGCGCGCGATCCAGCGGTTTATAGGAGCCAAAGCAGCTGTCCAGGCAGGCGAGGATGACGTCCTCGAGCAAGATGTAGGAGTAGGTGCCGGTGGGCGAGGGGATCTCGACCACGCGGTTCATCGAGGTGGGAATCTCGATAAGGCCCAGCAGGCTCTCCTCGTCGGTGGCGCCGTCCAGACCACAGGCCAGATAGAGCGCGCCGTTGCGCAGGTTGGGGAAGGGGTGGCGCGGGTCAATGACCAGCGGCGAGATGACCGGCGACACGTAGGCCTGGAAGTAGCGGGTTACAAAAGTGCGCTCCTCGGGCGTAAGCGAATCGATGCGGGCGCGGTGAACGCCCAGGGTGTCGAGCTTGCCCTCTATGCTCTTAAAGATAGATTCCCAACGGGTAAGGAGCCCGGGCAGCTCTGCCATGACGGCATCGACCTGTTCGGAGGCGGTCATATTGCTCTTGTTCTCGACAGGCTGTTTTTTGAGCTCTGCCAGATCGGACAGGCCGCCCACGCGCACCATGAGAAATTCATCGAGGTTGGACTCGAAAATCGACACGAACTTTAGACGCTCGAACAGCGGAACGGTCTCGTCGAAGGCTTCGTCAAGCACGCGGTTGTCAAAGCGCAGCCAGCTAAGCTCTCGGTTTTGCGTATACGAAAAATCACGCGGCGGCTTGCGCAGCTTGGCGGCGGCTTGCTTTTTTTCGATTTTGCTCGGCATATGCATCTGTCCGTTCAGTCCCCGCAAGGGACGGTAGCCTAACTCTAATTCACTATTGTCTCAATTTAGTCGACCGCTGGCACGGACGTATCGCGTGAACGGTATCTTTACCTACTTCTTACGCTGACAAGCCGAAGCACTAACGTCCGGTGTTTTGAGCAAGCGATCTATATCCTCACTCAACTGGTGAGAATGTATGAATAAGAATGATAGCAAGCTGAATATAATCGAATGTAGGTCGAATCGAGGGCAAGCGTCATTTATATGCAGAAAACCGTTTTCACTATGCAATTTTGAATCATGGATAACTTTGAGTGTTCAAGCTTGATTTCCTAGAAAAATAACGTTTACCTAGGAAAATCTGCTTTACGAAACTGAAGTGCATCATGGGGAATCATATGCGATATACCGTTCATCGCACTTTGTTGACCGTTCGGGGGCGAGGTAGCATTACGAATGGAATTTGGATATAACTAGAGCTGTCAGCAAGCAGCGTCCCATATGGAGGGGCGCTGATACATTCGGCCAGTAAGGCCCGAAAGAAAGGTAGGAGGCCATGACGAAAGGTCTGCACGTGCCTTCCGAGATCGGCAAGCTCAGGAAGGTCTGCCTGCACCGTCCCGGCGACGAGCTCCTCAACCTGCCGCCCGACGAGCTCGAGCGACTCCTGTTCGACGACGTCCCGTTCCTGGAGGTCGCGCAGCAGGAGCACGACACCTTCGCCCAGATCCTGAGGGACCAGGGCGTCGAGGTGCTCTACCTCGAGAACCTCGTCGCAGAGGTGTTCGACCAGGTCCCCGGCGCCCGCGCCGAGTTCACCGACCAGTACATCGCCGAGGCCGGCATCCGCGGCCAGCACATGCCGCAGATCGTCCGCGAGAAGCTGGACTCCATCGAGGACAACCTCGAGTTCGTCAAGAAGACCATGGCCGGCATGACCAAGGCCGAGATCGACATGCCCCTCACGGCGTCCACGACCCTCGACTCCCTGGTCAACTCCGAGTCCGAGTCCGACCTGATCATCGACCCGATGCCCAACCTCTACTTCACCCGCGACCCGTTCGCGGTCGTCGGCGAGGGCGTCAACCTCAACCGCATGTACTCGGTCACCCGCAACCGCGAGACCCTGTACGGCAAGTACGTCTTCAAGTACCACCCCGACTACAAGGACGTCTCCCTGTACTTCCGCCGCGACTGCCAGTTCCACACCGAGGGCGGCGACGTGCTGAACATCAACGAGAAGACCCTCGCCGTCGGCATCTCCCAGCGCACCCAGGCCGCCGCTATCGACGTCATGGCCCAGAACATCTTCTGGAACTCCGACTCCAAGGTCGAGCGCATCCTTGCCTTCGACATCCCGGTCTCGCGCGCCTTCATGCACCTCGACACGGTCTTCACCCAGATCGACGTCGATAAGTTCACGATCCACCCCGCCATCATGGGCACCCTGCGCGTCTACGAGCTGACCGCCGGCAAGAACCCGGGCGACGTGAACATCCGCCTGATCGAGGACACCCTCGAGCACGTCCTGGAGGACGCCACCGGCGTCGACCAGGTCAAGCTGATCCCCTGCGGCGGCGGCGACCCGATCGCGGCCTCCCGCGAGCAGTGGAACGACGGCTCCAACACCCTGTGCGTCGAGCCCGGCAAGATCTGCGTCTACGCCCGCAACACCGTCACCAACGACGTGCTGTACAAGGAGGGCCTGGACCTTCTCGTCGTGCCCTCCGCCGAGCTCTCCCGCGGCCGCGGCGGCCCGCGCTGCATGAGCATGCCCTTCTGGCGCGAGGACCTCTAAGTCTTTCCGTTTCCGGTGCGGTCTCCCTACAGCCGCACCGGCTTCGCCCGTCAAACGGGTGACACTAATACTTACGTAATTCATTTTTTCGAAAGGAAACGAACCATGGGTGTTAACCTCTCCGGCCGTAGCTTCCTCAAGCTTCTCGACCTCACCACCGAGGAGATCGAGTACCTGCTCAAGCTCTCTAAGAACTTCAAGGATATGAAGCGCGCTGGCGTTCCGCACCGCTATCTCGAGGGCAAGAACATCGTTCTGCTCTTCCAGAAGACCTCCACTCGCACCCGTTGCGCCTTCGAGGTCGGCGGCATGGATCTGGGCATGGGCGTCACCTACCTCGATCCGGGTTCGTCGCAGATGGGCAAGAAGGAGTCCATCGAGGACACCGCCCGCGTTCTCGGCCGCATGTATGACGGCATCGAGTTCCGTGGCTTTGCCCAGGACGACGTCGAGGAGCTCGCTGCTAAGTCCGGCGTGCCCGTGTGGAACGGCCTGACCACTGAGTGGCACCCCACCCAGATGCTCGCCGACATCCTGACCGTCCAGGAGAACTTCAACTACGACATCAAGGGCAAGACTCTCGTCTTCATGGGCGACTGCAAGAACAATGTTGCTCGCTCCCTCATGGTTGTCTGCTCCAAGCTCGGCATGAACTTCGTGGCCTGCGGCCCCGAGGAGTGCATGCCCGCTGACGACGTCATTGAGGCCTGCAAGCCCATTGCCGAGGCTAACGGCTGCACCATCAAGCTGACCACTGACGTCAAGGACGGCGTCACCGGTGCCGACGTTATCTACACCGACGTGTGGGTCTCCATGGGCGAGCCTGACGAGGTCTGGGCCGAGCGCATCGCTCAGCTCACCCCGTATCGTGTCACCTCCGAGGTCATGGCTATGGCCAACCCGGGTGCCATCTTCCTGCACTGCCTGCCCAGCTTCCACGACACCAACACCACGATTGGCGCCGAGAAGTGCGAGCAGTTCGGCATCACCGAGCAGGAGGTCACCGACGAGGTCTTCGAGAGCCCTGCTTCCAAGGTCTTCGACGAGGCCGAGAACCGCATGCACACCATCAAGGCTGTCATGTACGCCACGCTCAAGTAAGAGCATCTAGCATCTCGCTCGGGGTGTATTGCTGCACACCCCGAGCGGCTTTGTCTGGTAAATATCTCGCACCAGGCGGCAGGCACGGCACGGAAGAGCCGCTTCGGGCGAGATCAGTAAATGATTTATGAAGGGGGGATGAGAACTATGACTGAGACCGCTAAGAAAAAGCGCGGTATGCCTTCATCGTTCACCATTCTTCTTGCTCTGCTGGCAATTGTTGCAGTGATTACCGTTATCGTCTCCGGCACGTCCGGCGGCGCGGTTACTGCCGCCCGTCTGAGCGATTTCTGCACCGCCCCGATTAAGGGCTTCGCTGACGCTCTGCCCGTCTGCCTCTTCGTTATGATCCTGGGCGGCTTCCTCGGCATGATGACCGAGACCGGCGCTCTGGACAACGGCATCGCCGTCCTGGTGCAGAAGCTTAAGGGCAACGAGATCATGCTCATTCCCGTGCTGATGCTCATCTTCTCCCTCGGTGGTACCACCTATGGTATGTGCGAGGAGACCGTTCCCTTCTACGCCCTGCTCGCCGCAACCATGATGGCTGCCGGCTTCGACCCGATGGTTGGCGCCGCCACCGTCCTGCTCGGCGCTGGCTGCGGCTGCCTGGGCTCCACGGTTAACCCGTTCGCCGTCGGCGCTGCCGTCGACGCTCTGACCGGCGTTGGCATTGAGGTCAACCAGTCCATCATCATCGGCCTCGGTGCCGTCCTGTGGATTGTTACCACTGCCATGTCCATCTTCTTCGTCATGAGCTATGCCAAGAAGGTCAAGGCTGACAAGGGTTCCACCATCCTTTCGATGCAGGAGCTCAAGGACGCCGAAGAGGCTCACGGCAAGGCTGCTTCCGAGGTTCACAATGAGGTCAAGCTCACCGGTCGTCAGAAGGGTGTTCTGATTGCCTTTGCTTTCACCTTCGTCGTCATGATCGTCGGCTTCATTCCGCTGGCCGACCTCAACGAGGGCGTCGCCAACTTCTTCGACGCTGGCGCTGTCTACGACGCCGACGGTAACGCCGTCGTCCAGGGCTGGTCTGCCCTGATCACCGGCCTGCCCATTGGCCAGTGGTACTTCGACGAGGCTTCCACCTGGTTCTTCCTCATGGCCGTCCTGATCGGTATCATCGGTGGCCTGTCCGAGAAGCAGATCGTCAACACCTTCATCACCGGCGCTGCCGACATGATGTCCGTTGTTCTCGTCATCGCCCTCGCCCGCGGTATCTCCGTCCTCATGGCTAACACCGGCCTCGACGTCTACGTTCTCGACGCTGCCGCCAATGCCTTGGCTGGCCTGTCCGGCGTGATCTTCGCTCCCATGAGCTTCCTGGTCTACTTCGGCCTGTCCTTCCTGATCCCCTCGACCTCCGGTATGGCCACCGTTTCCATGCCCATCATGGGACCGCTGGCTGTTAAGCTCGGCTTCTCGCCCGAGGTCATGGTCATGATCTTCTCCGCCGCCATCGGTGTCGTGAACCTGTTCACCCCGACCTCCGGCGCCATCATGGGCGGTCTCGCCTTGGCCAAGATCGAGTGGACGACCTGGCTCAAGTTTGCCCTTAAGCTCATCGTCGCGCTCTCCGTCGTCTGCGCCATCATCCTGACCGTCGCCTGCGTGTTGCTCTAAGTACCCAACGGGTACCCCACGGAAACCTTGACGATCCTGTAAAGGATCACCTGGTCATCGTCTGTCCGGTGGGGTCAACCCACCGGTAGACTCCTACCTTTAGCCCCCTCCCGTTCCGTGCGCGGGAGGGGGCGCACTTATGTTGCGCGGTTCTACGAACCGCGCAACCAGTCGACGCTGCGCGCCGTCCAGGACGACAATTTGTCATTCAAAAGGCAAGGCATGACCAAAAGGTCTATGCCTTGCCTTTTGAATGACAAATTGTACGTCCTGGACGTCGCTCGCTGACTTATGCTCAACCTGCGACGTTTCTGTTGTTGGTGCAAAGAGGTCAGGTTACTTCGCGCCAAAAGGGGAAGTTGCGGTGGAATAGTTCCTGTTTGGCCGTCTTGAGGGGTTAAACGGGAACTATTCCACCGCAACTTATCGATGGCGTGTTTGGTTGGTGCCTGTTGATGGTCTGGGTATCGGGGAGGGCGGGCTCCGTTATAATCGCCTAGGACATTAAATGGAAACGGGACGGGAGCCATACATGCGCCAGGGTTTCGACAACGCGAAGTATATCGAGCTGCAGGCTGCTCACATTAAGGAGCGCATCTCGCAGTTTGGTGGCAAGCTCTATTTGGAGTTTGGCGGCAAGCTGTTTGACGACTATCATGCGAGCCGCGTGCTGCCGGGTTTTGAACCGGACAGCAAGTTCCGCATGCTCAAGAGCATTGCCGATGACGTCGAGGTCATCATCGCAATCAACGCGAACCATATCGAGAAGAATAAGGCCCGTGGCGATTTGGGCATTACCTATGACGAGGACGTTTTGCGCCTGGTCGATCTGTTCCGCGGCAACGGTTTTGCTGTCGCGGCCGTGGTTATCACGCAGTATGCCGGTCAGCCCGCTGCCGATGTCTTCCGCAATCGTCTGAATGCACTCGGCATTCCCGCCAAGCTGCACTATCCCATCGAGGGCTATCCGCACGACGTCGATCTGATCGTGTCTGACGAAGGCTACGGCAAGAACGAGTTCGTTGAGACCACGCGTCCGCTCGTTGTCGTGACGGCACCCGGCCCTGGCTCGGGCAAGCTCGCCACTTGCCTCTCGCAGCTGTATCACGAGCATAAGCACGGTACCGCCGCCGGCTATGCCAAGTTTGAGACATTCCCGGTCTGGAATCTTCCTCTGACGCATCCGGTCAATATTGCCTATGAGGCCGCCACGGCAGACCTCGACGATGCCAATATCATTGATTCGTTCCACCTTGAGGCCTACAACAAGACCACGGTCAACTACAACCGCGACGTCGAGGCCTTCCCGGTGGTCCGTGCCCTGATGGAAAAGATTCTGGGCAAGAGCCCCTACCAGAGCCCCACGGACATGGGCGTCAATATGGTCGGCTTTGCCATCACCGATGACGATGCCTGCCGCGACGCTTCCAAGATGGAGATCGTCCGCCGCTACTTTACCGCGGTTGAAAGCGTGCGCCGTACCGGCGTGGGCGATGAACAAGTCGACCGTCTCAAGATTATTATGAAGAAAGCCGGCATCGATAAGAACTACTCGCCGGCGCGCTCGGCAGCCCTCACCAGGGAGCAGCTGACGGGTGGTCCCGTGGGCGCCATGGTCATGCCGGACGGTTCCGTTGTGACCGGTAAGACCTCCACGCGTTTGGGCGCTGCGAGTTCGCTGATCATGAACGCCCTCAAGCATGTCTCGGGCGTCGACCTTGAGCTCGAGGTCATCAGCGACGAGGCGATCGAGCCCATCAGCAAGCTCAAGACGCATTTCCTGGGCAGCAAAAACCCGCGCCTCCACACCGACGAGACGCTTATGGCGCTGTCAATTACCTCGGCTACGAGCGAGACGGCCGCTCGTGTCCTTTCGGGCCTGGAGCAGCTGCGCGGTTGCGATGCCTTCTTTAGCGTGATTATCTCGCCGACGGACGAGACGGTGTTGCGCAAACTGGGCATCAACGTGTGCTGCGAGCCCAAGTTTGAGCGCCGCGGTTTCTTCCATCGATAAGTTTGAAGTACCGCGGTAATTGCATTGCATTTTGGCCGTATCGGGTTAGCGCCCGGTACGGCTTTTTGATCAATTAAGCGTCTATTTCGGCGAAAAATAGCCGTTTACCTGCCTGGAAACGATTTGAGCGGTATAAAATAACCGTAACTGTTTCATCCTTAGCGGGATGCCGCATGATGGATATTACCTGCCATCGTGAGGTGTGTCGGTCGTGCACGGCGCGCTGGATGCTCGTGCTCGGTTAGAGGAGGCTGCCATGGCGGGCAAGGGTCGTGCGAGTGTCAACGATATGAAGCGTGTCGAAGTGCTGGTGTTGATGGAGATCGCCCAGCAATCCGAAAGTTGCGGGACATATGGTTTCTCGCGCAAAACGCTTGCGGAGCACGTTGGGGTGTCTCCGTATCGAGCCCGTGCCGCAATTGAACGTTTGGATTCTGATGGCTTGATCGAGGTCGTTTCGCGATATAGCGAGGATGGCGGCCAGCTTGCAAATGGTATTTGCCTTACCGAGCGCGGCGGGTGGTATCTAAAGGGCATCCGCGCGGGTATGCTCGTTCAGGATATGCTCGGAGACGAGCTTGCCGATCGGTAGCGATCTGTCGCCTAAGTTGTTGTGACGCCGCTCGGGCCCCGGGCGGCGTTTTGTTTCAAGATTGAGAAATGCGAGCGCGCGCGAGAAAAGATACGAACGGCTTGCGGTCCGAGTATTACAATGAAGACCCGTAAGATGTGTATGGACAACTTCTACGGGAAGCGCAGGTAACTCAATATGACCAAGCATGTGTTCGTAACCGGTGGCGTGGTTTCGTCCCTAGGCAAGGGTATCACCGCGGCCTCATTGGGACGTCTGCTCAAGTCACGCGGCTACAAGGTAACGATGCAAAAGGCCGACCCGTATCTGAATGTCGACCCCGGTACCATGAGCCCGTTCCAGCATGGCGAGGTCTTTGTGACCGAGGACGGCTACGAGTCCGATCTAGACCTGGGCCACTACGAGCGCTTTATTGACGAGAACCTGACCCGCGATTCTAACTTTACGACGGGCGCCATTTACAAGAGCCTGATTGCCCGCGAGCGCCGCGGTGACTTTTTGGGCGGCACCGTCCAGGTGATTCCGCACGTTACTAATGCCATCAAGGACAAATTCCGCCGCATTGAGGAGCAGACTGGCTCCGACGTTGTCATTACCGAGCTGGGCGGTACGATCGGCGACATCGAGTCGCAGCCGTTTGTGGAGGCTATCCGCCAGTACCGCAAGGAGGCCGGTCCCGAGAACGTCTGCTACATCCACGTATCGCTCGTTCCCTATATCGCCGCCGCCCACGAGGTTAAGACCAAGCCCACGCAGCACTCCGTTAAGGAGCTGCGCAGCTTTGGTATCCAGCCCGACATTATTGTGCTGCGCTCCGATCACCATATTGACGATGCCATTCGCGGCAAGATCGCAAGCTTCTGCGACGTCGACACCGACTGCGTCTTTACCAACGAGGATTGCGCGAGCATTTACGACGTGCCGCAGCTGCTTGCCGAGCAAGATTTTGACCTGCGCATTTGCGAGCGTTTGGGTCTGGACCCGCGTGAGCGCGACATGAGCGAGTGGAATGAGTTCCTGCGTAAGCAGAACCATGCCAACCATCACGCTGATAAGGTTAAGGTTGCCGTCGTGGGAAAGTACACCCAGCTTCCCGATGCATATCTGTCGGTTATCGAGGCCCTGCATCACGCGGGCGTTTTCTACGATCGTCACGTAGATGTGCAGCTGGTCGATGGTGAGAGCCTCGATGCCGAAAACGTCAATGAGGTTCTGGGCGACGCATCGGGCATCCTGGTTCCCGGCGGCTTTGGCAAGCGCGCCCTGGAGGGCAAGATCCTTGCTGCCGAGTTTGCTCGCGAGCACAAGATTCCGTATCTGGGCATTTGCCTGGGTATGCAGGTTGCCGTGTGCGAGTTCGCCCGCAACGTTGTCGGCCTTGCCGGTGCCAGCTCCTCCGAGTTTGATCCGGACGGTCCGTATAGCGTCATCGACCTGATGAGCTCGCAGGAGGACGTGACCGAGAAGGGCGGCACCATGCGCCTGGGCGCTTATCCGTGCAAGCTCGCCGCCGATACCCTCGCTCGCGAGGCGTATGGGGAGGAGCTTGTCTACGAGCGTCACCGTCATCGCTTTGAGTTCAACAATGCCTTCCGCGACCAGCTCGAGAACGCCGGTCTTGTCATCTCGGGCCTTTCGCCTGATGAGCGTCTGGTCGAGATGGTCGAGCTGCCGCGCGACGTGCACCCGTGGTACGTGGCCACTCAGGCCCACCCCGAGTTCAAGAGCCGCCCCACCAATCCTCAGCCGCTGTTCCGTGAGTTCGTGCGCGCCTCGATTGGCCAGCATGAGGGTGTCGATCGCCTACAGGTGACGCCCATGAATCGTGCGACGGACTAAGGTTGCCGTCGAACAGGGAACATATCGAAGAAGCTCCTTCGTCGCTCGCTGTGGCGGCGGGGGAGTTTCTTGATTACCTTGCAGTCGAGCGGGGCTTGGCGCGCAACACGATTGCCGCCTATCGCCGAGATCTGACGACCTACTGTGCCTATTTGGAGCGGGCGGGCATTGCATCCTTTGAGGACGTGAGCCGGCGGGTCGTCGAGGACTTTATCGCCGATCGGCGCGACGGGGGCTATTCCGATGCCTCGGTGGAGCGCGCGCTCGCGGCCGTCAAAGGTCTGCATGCCTTTCTGGTGCGCGATGGGGCCGTGGCCCAAAATCCCACGGCGGCATTGCGCTTGCCAAAAAAGGCCGAGCGCCTGCCGGAGTGCCTTTCGGTGGAGGATGTTTCGGCATTGCTCGACCAGGATTTTCCCGATGGAGAGATGGGCCTGCGCGATCGCGCCATCTTGGAAGTGCTGTATGGGTGCGGCCTGCGCGTGAGCGAGCTGGTGGGGCTCGATGTGAGTGATATCCATGTCGATGACGGCTTTGTGCTGGTTCGCGGCAAGGGCTCCAAGGAGCGTCTGGCCCCTTTGGTGGGAAGTGCGGCGCGTGCCCTGACACGCTATATATGCGATGGACGCCAGCTTCTGGCGGCTCACGCCCGTGGGACAGAGACGCCGGCGGTTTTTTTAAACAAGAACGGCGGGCGTCTGTCGCGTCAGGGTGTTCACGTCATATGCGAGCGCTACGGGCGCCAGGTGGGGTTGGTGGGCCTCCATCCGCACACGTTGCGCCACTCCTTTGCCACTCACATGCTTGCGGGCGGTGCGGACCTTCGCGTGCTGCAGGAGATCTTGGGGCACGCCGATATATCGACCACTCAGGTCTACACGCATGTCGATCGTACGCAGCTGACCGAGGTTTACCTGGCGGCCCACCCGCTGGCGCATCGCTAATACGCTGCCGAGCTGCAATTACATGCTATCAAGGGCGGACCCTCGATTGCTGGAACGTGCTGTTGCACACGTTTTGGCAATCGGGGGTCCGCCCCATTTTGCGCCGTCGGCCAATGTCGCGGTGGGGCGCGCATACCGTGCATGGGGAGTTTGGGGGCGATGTGAACGGCGTGTAAAGGGATATAAAATTCGCCTCAAGGTCAACTTGAAGGTTGAGGTTGAAAGGCGGGGTGCTACAGGTGGCATCTCGCCTTTGCGTTAAACACAACATATTGTGTTTTCGAACATATGCTCGGGGGTGGTGCCCAATAGTTAGGGGATGGAGTAGTGGGGCGTGGTGGGGGAAGGGGTGGGGAAAGGTGTTGAAAAATGGGGCGGTTCCCCATATTATTAATGACGTCGACAGGCGGGGTGGTTCCCCGCGTACGTGCCATCTGAGTAACCGAGGGGAGGGCGCACATGGGAATGACTGGTGCATACGAGCGCAATCTCGATGCAAAAGGTCGCCTGTCCCTGCCTGCACCCCTTCGCGAGGAGCTTGGAGAGCACGTTCGCGTGTTCAAAGCCCTGGATGTCGATGCTCTGTACGTGTTCTCTGCCGAGGCCTTCGATAAGTGGGTCGAAGGACTCTTCGCGGGTCGTGAGGGCCACGAGGGTTTTAACCCGCGTGACATCAACGACCAGAAGCTCATGAGGGCGATCAACAAGCGCACCACGTCGATGGATGTGGACAGCGCCGGTCGTATCGGTCTTTCTGAGTCTCTCCGCAAGCAGGCGAACCTCGACCGCGAGGTCACGGTTGTGGGCAACTACGACCACCTTGAGGTTTGGGACCGCGCCGCGGCCGATGAGGACGATGACGACGAGGCTCTGCTTGACCTCTTCTTCTCGTAAGGGCAAGGCACGAGTAACGGATGGAGCGTGGGATCTTGACACAAGAATATCGGCATGAACCTGTCATGCTCGGCGAAGTACTTGAGTCGCTGCAGCTAAAGAGCGGCTCCGTTGTCTGCGATTGCACCCTTGGCGGTGCCGGCCATTCGGTAAAGATGGCCGCGCAGGTGGGGGAGACGGGCCTTTTGCTCGGCGTCGATCAGGACGACATGGCCCTCGAGGCCGCTGGCGCCCGTCTGGACCGCGAGGTTCCCGGCATCCCGCACCAGCTGCTGAAGGGCAACTTCGGCGACTTGGACGAGCTGCTTTGCTCGGCCGAGGTGCCCGGGGTCGATGGCTTCCTGTTTGACTTGGGCGTTTCGTCACCGCAACTCGATATCCCTGGCAGGGGCTTTTCGTATAACGAAGATGCCCCATTGGACATGCGGATGGATCCGGGTAACAACACCCTAAACGCAGCTGAGGTCATCAACACCTATAACGAACACGACCTCGCCCGGATTCTACGCGTCTATGGTGAAGAGAAGTTCGCCTCGCAGATTGCACGCGAAATCGTACGTCGCCGTGAGACCGAACCGATCGAAACCACCGGTCAGTTTGTCGAGATCATCAAGGCGGGAATACCTGCTGCCGCTCGTCGGCATGGTGGGCACCCTGCCAAGAAAAGTTTCCAGGCCATTCGCATCGAGGTCAACCACGAGCTCGATGTGCTCGAGAGAGGGCTTGATGCCGCCACCAGGTGGCTCAACCCGGGCGGGCGTATTTGCGTCATCTCGTATCACTCGCTCGAGGACCGTATCGTAAAGAACCACTTTAAGGAGATGAGCCAGGGGTGCACGTGCCCGCCGGAGATTCCGGTGTGCGTGTGCGGCAACGTGCCGATACTCAAGGTCATCACCCGCAAACCCTTGGTTGCCCAACCCGATGAGGTTGAGCGCAACCCACGGGCGAGATCAGCCAAGATCCGCGTGGCGCAGCGCCTGTAGGCGCGACCGCGCGAAATTGGACCTCCCGCTCGCACCATAAACGAAGCTTAAACACACTACCAACGTACTCGGGATGGGAGGCGGCATATCATGGGCTATAACACCTCAAACGCAGCACTCGCCTATGATATGAACGCCATGCCCGCCTACCGCGAGGCACCGCAGGCGCCCGCTGCCCCTCGTGAGCAGCGCACGCCGCGTTTTGATGTCTACACGGGCGCGGGCCGTCAGGCAAACCAGGCGGTAAGCCCGGTTTTCATGAGCGTTCTTAAAACGGTTTGCATCATTGCGGCTATCTTCATGACGATCGGTGTCGCGCGAGTGGCACTTGCCGGTGTTACGGCCCAGGTGCTCAACGTCAACGCAGAGCTTACCAACACGCTCGAGAAGGCGACCGACGAGAGCTCTGACCTTGAGGTCATGCATTCGGTCTATGGTGCCGATACGCGCATTCGCGATCTTGCGGGTGCCTATGGCATGGTGGAGCCCAGCGAGAGCGTTACGCTTGACTTTTCGCAGGATGCAGCCGCGGGCGCTAGCTCGACTGCGGCCGCTCAGTAAATAAGACGGTAGCTGAGTATGACAAATGACTATCGCCGCGGTTCCGACGGGAGCCACGGGTCTGGACGTCCCTCATCGCGGGGACGTTCTGGTTATCAAGGAACGGATCGGCCATCTTACAACGCGGGGCCGTCCTATGGCAACGACCCTGCGTCGCGTCTTCGTGGCTCGGGCGGACCTCAGGTGCGCAATACGGGCGCGCGCAAGGGGTCGTCGTCTGAATGGGTTACGGGAACGCCGCTGCCTCGCCGCGATGTCATTATGGGCTGTATTGGGGTTGGCCTTGCCGCGGGCGTTTTCCGTCTTGCCGAATACCAGATTGTGAATGCTGACAAGCTGCGCGAGCGTGCGGATGCCCGTCGCCTGCTCTCGCAGACGCTCTATGCCAAGCGTGGCACTATCTACGACCGCAACGGCAACGTGCTGACGTCGTCGGTCGAATGCCGCAATGTCGCCGTGAACCCTCAGCTTGTCGAGGATGTCGACAAGACGGTCTCGGCGCTGGTCAAGGCTACCGGTATCGATAAAAAGACTTGCCGCAAACTGGTGCTGTCTGATGGTACCTGGGTGTATATCAAGCGCCAGGTTGACGAGGATGACGCTGCCGCCCTGGAAAAGAAGAATCTACCCGGTGTGCTCTTTGAGCAGGCGATGAAGCGGGTTTACCCGTATGGAAACCTGGCTTCTCAGGTGCTGGGCATCGTGAATGTGGACAACGTTGGCCTGACGGGACTCGAAAAACAATACAATGAACTTCTGACTGGAACGAACGGCTCTCTTGTGCGCGAGCGCGCAAGAGATGGCGGCTATATCGCGGGCGGTGCCTATAAAAAGGTTGCCGCGGTCGATGGCGTGGATATTGTGACGACGATCGACGTCAACATACAGCGCGCGGCGGAAGATGCCTTGGCCGAAGCGGTTGAGAAGACGAAGGCAAAAAACGGTTCGGCCCTGGTGACCGACCCGACGACTGGAGAGATTCTGGCCGCTTGCTCGTATCCGACCTATGACCAGACCGATTTGGAAAACGCCAAGACCGAGGATATGAACCTTCGTCTGGTGACGGATGCCTACGAGCCCGGTTCGGTCTTTAAGACGTTGGTGGCGGGCGCCGGATTTGATTTGGGTGTTGTACGCACGAGCACATCGTTTGAGGTTCCGGCGAGCATCAAGGTGGGCGGCGATACCGTTTCCGATGCCGACAAACGTGATTACGCCATGACAATGGACGTACGCGAGATGATGCGTCGTTCGTCCAATGTCGGTTTTGTCCTGGTGGGGCGCAAGATTGGTGCCGATGATTTTGCGTCCTACGTGGACAGGTGGGGCATTGGACACAGCTCGGGTGTCGATTTTCCGGGCGAGAGTTTGGGTATTGTCAAGAAACGTGATCAGTATGATGGTGCCACCTTGGGTGCGATGAGCTTTGGCCAGGCGCTGTCCGTGTCGCCGATTGAGGTCGCGCGTGCCGTGGGCGGTATCGCCAACGGCGGCGTGATGATGACGCCGCACTTCTATAAGTCCAGCAAGGGCGATGAAAAGGATTGGGGCGAGGGCGATCGCGCGATTTCCGAGGAGGCCGCCTCGCAGGTGACATCGTGTATGCAGACAGTCGTTGCCGAGGGAACGGGCGATGGCGGTGCTGTGGACGGTTACGACGTGGCGGGCAAGACCGGTACGGCCGAGCGCGCCGATGAGAACGGCGGCTACCTCAAAGATAATTACATGTCGTCCTTTATGGGATTTGCCCCGGCGCAGTCGCCCAAGGTTCTGTGCTACATCACCCTCGACGGAACCCCAGCTAGCTCGCATGCCGCCGCGGTGCCGTTCCAGTCCATTATGGCCAACGCGCTTGATGTGCTGGGTATCCCGCGCACCAAGTAGGGGGTTACAATCTACGAAGTGGCCAGTCGGTTAATCCGGGGTGTTCACACGCCCTGCACCACGCATAGGTTGCGCTGGGATACAATACGCCGATAGCATTATTAGGTTTACAGGGGAGCTGCAATGATAGAGATCGCCGTCAACAACCTCGCGGCCGCAACAGGGGCCCGAACCGTGACGGGAGAAGCCGAACGGGTATGCCGCGGCTGCGTTATCGACTCACGCCAGGTTGAGGAGGGCACGATATTCGTCGCCTTCCCGGGTGAAAAGGTCGACGGCAACGACTTTGCTTCCCGGGCCATCGAGTCGGGCGCCGGCGCCGTCGTGATGACGCGCGAGCCCGATGTCGAGCTGCTGTCGCTGGCCCAAGAGAAAGGCTGCGCCATCCTGCATACCGATGACCCCGAGGAGTTTTTGCTGCGCCTGGCTCACGCTTATCGTTTGGAGCTTGGCTGCCTGGTGATTGGCATCACCGGCTCTATCGGCAAGACGACGACCAAGGACGTGCTCGCCGCGGTGCTCGCCAAGCGCTATCGCGTTTGGGCCACCAAGGGCAACTACAACAACCTGATCGGTATGCCGCTCACGGTACTGGCGGCACCTGCCGACACCGAGGTTCTGGTGCTCGAGATGGGCATGAACCATTTCCATGAAATTGAACGCCTGTCTCAGGCTGCCAATCCAAACCTTGCCATCGTGACCAAGATCGGTACCTCCCATATCGGTATTCTGGGCAGTCGCGAGAATATCGCTCGTGCCAAATCCGAGATTGTTGGCGGCATGTGCGCCGCCGGCGACCTTCTCCCTTTGTTGGTTTTGGGTGGCGAGGACGACTTTACCCCGTTCATCCGCGACACCTTTGCCGCGCCTGCGGGCGTCGACGTGATGCTTGCGGGCGTCTCGGACGAGGATGAGGTCCGTGCGCGCGACATTCGCATTGACGACGAGGGGCGCCCGGTCTTTACGCTCGATTTTGGCTCGGGCGAGACCATCGACACCCTGCTTGCCATTCCCGGCGTGCAGTCCGTTCCCAATGCCGTCAAGGCCGCGGCGGTTGCCCATCGCCTTGGCGTGACGCCCGAGCAGATCGATGCCGCTTTTAGGGGTCTTACGATTACCGGGCATCGTCAGGAAATCAAGCGCGCCAAGAGCGGCGCTCGCGTCATCGATGACTCATATAACGCCAGTGCCGAATCGATGGCAGCCGGCCTCGACCTGCTGTGCTCGCTTTCGTGCACGGGTTCGCGCATGGCCGTTCTTGGAGAGATGGGCGAGATGGGCGACGAGGCCCCTCGCATGCATGAGCTGGTGGGCGCCTATGCGGCGGCCAAGAAGCTCGATATGCTCGCATGTGTCGGCGGTGAGCTTGCCCAGCGTATGGCCGAGGCCGCGTGCATGATGGGTATGGATGAGGACCGCATCCAGGTGTTCTCCGACTATCAACAGGTGCTCGACCGAATGGGCGGCGCACTTGAGAAGCATGATGTCGTGCTGGTCAAGGGCTCACGCTTCGTTGAACTCGATCGCTTTGTGGAAGGTGTGTGCTAGTCCATGTTCGGCAATCCTTCGTATCCTACGTACCAGGCATTTTTGGGATTGGGCATCGCTGCTATCATCGCGATGCTGCTCATGCCGTGGTGGATTAAGCTCCTGAAGGTTGAGGGCATCGGCCAGCAGGTTCGCGCCGATGGCCCCAAGCGTCACCTGATTAAGCAGGGCACGCCCACCATGGGTGGCGTCATCATCCTGGTGGCCGTTTCGCTGACGTGCCTTTTGATGGGAAAGCTCACCACCGAGCTCGTGCTTGTGCTGCTCGCCACGCTGGCAACCGGCGTACTTGGTCTCATCGATGACTTGACTTCTGTCACGCACGGCCGCTCGCTCGGCCTGACGCCTCACGCCAAGATGATTGGCCTTACCCTCATCTGCGTTACCTTTACCGTGCTTGCCGTCAACTGGTGCGGCGTCGCTCCCGAGATTCGTTTCCCCGGTGGCCTGACGATCGACCTTGGTGTGCTCTCGACCACCATCTGCGGTCTCTCTTTCCCGTGGCTCTACCTCGTCTTTTGCTGGCTGATGATCGCGGGCCTTTCCAACGCCGTAAACCTTACCGATGGCTTGGACGGCCTTGCCGGTGGCACCTCCATGATTGCCATGTTGGCCATGGCTGCCATGGCGTTTTTACACGGCGATGTGAACCTGTCCATCTTCTGCACGGCGTGCGCTGGTGCGTGCCTGGGCTTTTTGTGGTTCAACTGCTATCCGGCGAGCATTTTTATGGGTGATACCGGCTCGCTGGCGCTGGGTGCTGCTTTTGCCTGCACCTCCATCATCACCAACACCGAGGTCGTTTCCCTCATCATCGGCGGCCTGTTTATCGTCGAGACCCTGTCGGTCATGATTCAGGTCGTCTACTTCCACTTTACGCACAAGCGCGTCTTTCTCATGGCGCCCATTCATCATCATTTCGAAAAGAAGGGCTGGGCCGAGACCAAGGTCGTCATCCGTTTTTGGATTGTCGCCGCGGCCTTCGGAGCCTTGGGCCTCGCCTTGTTCTTCCAGTTGGGATAGTGGTTTTTCATGCCTCTTGCTGATGTCTTTAGCCTGCTCGTTTTGGGCCAGGGCAAGTCCGGTCTTGATGTTGCTCGCTGGGCGCTTGCGCACCCCGAGCGCGTGAGTGCCGTTACCGTGTACGGTGGCGGCACGTCCGAGCCCAATGATGTCACGCGCTCGCTCGAGGCGCACGGGGCATCGTTTGTCTACGGAACCGAGCAGGTCGAGGGCGCGTTTGATGTATGCGTGACGTGTCCGGGTATCTCGGAGTTCTCGGCATTCTTTAAGGCTGGCCGTGATCACGCTGCCCAGATTATGGGTGAGCCCGAGTTTGCCTACCGCCTGTCTCCCCAAAATTGGATTGCCATTACGGGCACTAATGGCAAGACGACTACCACGTCGCTGACTGACTACCTGCTTAAGGCGGCGGGCGAGGCGAGCGTTGCTGTTGGTAATATCGGTGAGCCTCCGGTGAACGAGATCGATGGCCGTGCGCATAACGAGTGGTTTGTGGCGGAGCTTTCAAGCTATCAGATCGCAACGACCCAGGAGCTTCACCCCCGTGTGGCGGTGCTGCTCAACATTACCCCCGACCATCTGGGCTGGCATAAGAGCCATAAGAACTATGCGCTCGCCAAGATTAAGCTCTTCGAGAATATGGTCGACGATGACTTGGTGGTTGTTGATGTCGAGGATGCTGGCATCCACGAGTTCGATGAGTACATCTATGTTCCGGGCCGTCGCATCTGCAAGGTTGCTTTTGACGAGCCTGCGGGCGAGGACGCCGCATTTGTGCGCGATGGCAAGATGGTCGTTCGCCTGAAGGGCGTCGAGACCCCGCTCGTCGATACGTCCGAGCTTAAGATTTCGGGCCATCACAATGTAATCAATGCCCTGTGTGCTGCTACGGCGGCTCTGACTGTTGGCGCCGATGTTGACGGTGTGTGTCGCGGCCTGGCCTCATTCCAGCCGCTGGAGCACCGCGTTGAACCCTGTGGCGAGATCGATGGCGTGCGCTACGTTAACGATTCCAAGGCAACGAACACCGATGCGGTCGAAAAGGCACTGACGGCGTTTCCCGATGACGATGTGATCTTGCTGCTCGGCGGTCACGATAAGGGCACGCCGCTCGAGTCCTTTGCCCGCGTTGTGATGGACAACGTTCGCTCGGTGGTTTGCTTTGGCGACGCGCGCGAGCGCTTTACCGCCGCCATGGACGAAGCGGATGTCGACGGTGATGTTGATATCGCCCAGGCCGACGACCTGCGCGATGCCGTGGATGTCGCCCGTTCGCTCTCGAGCCGCGGCGATGTGATCTTACTGTCGCCCGCCTGCTCTTCATTTGATGAGTTTTCGGGCTACGAGGAGCGCGGCCGCGTGTTTAAGGACTATGTGGCCCAGCTTGCCGCTGCGTCCAATACACAAATGGAATAGGGGTTGCCGGTGAGAGAGGAGAGCCCCCGACAGAATATGAGGAGGCCCGACTCGGACCGTGCTTCCTCGCAACACAGCACGCCGCGCGCCGGTCGTGGCACGCAGGGCATCGGCGAACGCTATATCGCTGGCGTCCCCGCGCGCATCATGCGACCCCGCCTGGTCTTTTTGACCTGTCTGTTCTCGCTGGTCTGTTTTGGCCTGCTTATGGTGTACTCGGCTTCTTCAGTCGAGGCACTTCACGAGAACGGCTCCGCGACCTACTTTTTATTTCGGCAGTTTATGTTCACTGTCGTCGGTGTTGCTGCCCTCGAGTTCATCGCGCGCGTTGCACCTGATAGCTGGTTTGGCGAAGGGGCGCTTAAACTTGCTCTGATCGCTATGATGATCTTGCTGCTTGCGGTGTTCCTTGTTGGTAGCGGGAGCCGTGGCGCTACGCGTTGGCTGAGCATTGCCGGCATTCAGTTTCAACCATCGGAGTTTCTCAAGCCGTTTGCCATTGCCTATTCGGCCATCATGCTCGACCGCGTGTTTTCGCCCGGTGGCAACATCAATGAGTTCCTTAAGAACATGGGTCTCTATTTGGGCCCTTCGATTTTCTTGATTTTTATTCAGCCTGACTTTGGCACCATCCTGATTATTCTGTTGACGATCATGTGCATGGCGCTCTTTGCCGGCCTTGACCCAAAATACATTATCGGTGCGATTCTTGCCGGCGTCGTCATCATCGTGATCGCTCTTGTCGCCGAGCCGTACCGTATGGTGCGCATTCAGGTTCTTTTGAACCCTTGGGCAGATGAATATGGAGACGGCTACCAGGCAACGCTCGCCATTATGGCGTTTGCCTCGGGCGGACTGTGCGGCCGCGGTATCGGCAACTCAACCATGAAGTACTCGTATTTGCCCGAGGCGCACAACGACTACATCCTGGCCATCATTGGCGAGGAGGTTGGCTTTTTGGGGACGCTGCTGTTTTTCTTGGTGTTTGCGATGCTGATCTACTCGGCGTTTCGAATCGCCGAGCAGGCTACCGATCGTCGCGGGGCGCTCATGGCTTCGGGCTCTGCGGTTATCCTCGCGGTGCAGTTTTTAATCAACGCGCTGGGTATTCTCAACGTGTTTCCCATGACGGGTAAGCCGCTGCCGTTTATCAGCTATGGCGGCTCGTCGATTATCGTGTCGCTCATGCTCGCCGGGCTTATCTTGCGCGTCTCGCACGAGAGCGCTCGACGCGATGAATACGATCGCCGTCGCGATAACTTTGCCGTTATGGACGAGAGCACTGCCGGTGTTCCCCATACACGTGGGGAGCGCTCGTCGCGTGGCAGTTTTACCGTCTTGAACGGTTTTGCTTCAGAGTCGGATGCCCGTCCCCGTCCGCGCTCGGCGCCGCAGGGTCGCCCGCAACGACCGACGCCGCGCAATACGGGTGGCGGATATAATCGAATCGACCTGAATTCGGACCCGTCGGCGCGCTTGCGCACCGACGACCAGGGGCCGCGCGTACGAAGGGACTACCATGACCGATAAGATGACCGTTGCTATCGCAGCCGGCGGCACGGCGGGACATATCAACCCCGCACTCGCCTTGGCCGAGGAGCTACGTGACCGTGGCCACCACGTTGTGTTTGTGGGTCAGTCGCATAAGCTCGAGGGTCGTCTGGTTCCCGAGGCAGGGTTCGATTTTGTGCCGATTACGGTTACGGGCTTCGACCGCTCTCGCCCTTGGACGGCATTGAGCTCGCTGTGGCGTGTCTATAAGGCGAAGCGCGCGCTCGGCAGCCATTTTTCTAAAGCCTGCAAGCCCGATGTCGCCATAGGTTTTGGCGCCTATGTCGAGGTCCCGCTTCTGGGCTGGTGCAAGGATGCGGGCATTCCGTATCTGCTGCACGAACAGAATTCCGTCCCGGGGCTTGCTAACAAGATGATGAGTTCGCATGCCGCCCGCGTTTGCATCTCGGTGCCGGCAGCGCGTTCCGTGTTTGAGCGCGAGGGCGATTCTGACCATGTGCTCATGACCGGCAACCCCGTGCGCCGTTCTGTGATCGAGGGAGATCGGGTTCGCGGCCGCAGAGCCCTCGATGTGCCCGAGGACGCCACGCTCCTGCTGGTCTTTGGCGGCTCACTTGGCGCCCAGCATCTTAATGAGCGCGTGGCTTCGCTTAAAAACGAGTTGCTCTCGCGTGAGAATCTTTATGTTTTGCATTCGACGGGCGCCGATGGCTTTGAGGACACCAAGCGTGCCCTTGCTCTGATGCCCGAGGAGGCGAAGCGGTATCGCGTCCAGCCCTACATCGACAATATGGGCGATATGCTGGCCGCGGCCGATTTGGTCCTCTCGCGCTCGGGCGCTTCGAGCGTTGCCGAAATCGCGGCCCTTGCCGTTCCTTCAGTCCTGGTGCCGTATCCGCATGCGACGGCCGATCATCAGACCACCAATGCCCGCTATCTGGTCGATGCCGGTGCCGGCGTGCTCTGCGCCGATGCCGATATCGATACCCAGTCGTTTGCCGATGAGCTGCTGCATCTTATCGATGATGTGCAGGCGCGCGATGCCATGCGCCAGGCGGCTCGCGGTTTGGCCCAGGACCGCGCTGCCGTCCTTTTGGCGGACGCGGTAGAAGGATTGCGTTAGTTAGACGGGATATCGCGGGTCGCCCTCGCGCGGATGCGGTAGGTGCGGTACAGTAGACGGGTTACAGGCAGTGTTTACGCAAGGAGTACACGAGCACATGGCTGATTCCCAGACTGCAACCTCCGCGCCCGATTTCAAGAGCGCCCATTTTATCGGTATCGGTGGCGCCGGCATGAGCGGCATCGCCCTCGTCCTTCACGAGCGCGGCTATGTCGTTACTGGCTCCGACCTTAAGACGTCTCGCTATATTCGCCAGCTTACCCGTGCCGGCGTGAAGGTGCATGTGGGCCATGAGGCTGCCACCATCGACGAGGTCAAGCCCGACGTTGTCGTTGTCTCTACCGCTATTCCCGAGTCCAACCCCGAGCTCGTCCGTGCGCGCGAGCTGGGTATTCCCGTGTGGCCTCGCGCCAAGATGCTCTCGGCGCTGGGCCATGGCTACACCACCGTCGCCGTTGCCGGCACTCACGGCAAGACCACGACCTCTTCGATGTGCGCCACCATGCTCGACCGCATGGGTCTGGACCCCAGCTTCCTGATCGGCGGCATTGTCGAGGGCTACGATACCAACGGCAAGAACGGCTCGGGCGACTATTTTGTCGCCGAGGCGGATGAGTCCGACAGCTCCTTCCTGTTCCTTAACCCCAACGTGGTCATCGTGACCAACGTCGAGGCCGACCATCTCGATCACTACTCGGGCATCGAGGAGATCGAGGC
>URNU01000003.1 GCA_900549275.1 uncultured Collinsella sp.
CGTTCAGGTGCTCGACCTGACTGAGCTTTCCGATGTGTGCGACTACTTTGTCATCGCTACCGGCACCAACAACCGCCGGGTCGATTCCATCGTTGACGAGATCGAGGAGAAGGTCGCCGAGGCTTGCGGCGAGCATCCTTTCTCCATCGAGGGTCGCGAGCAGAAGACCTGGATGCTCATGGACTACGGTTCGGTTGTCGTCCACGTCTTCACTCCCGAGGCGCGTGAGTTCTACCGCCTTGAAAAGCTCTGGGGTGACGCCCCCCAGCTTCCCCTCGACCTCCTCTAGTAGTTCATTTGGGACGGGCTTTTTAGCTAACCTCTACCGTTCACCGGGCAGTTGCGCCATTCGCAGCTGCCCGGCTTTCTTTTTGCCATAGGGACTAATCGTTAAAGCGGGATTGACGGCCGAAGGATAGGGCGGTGTCGCCGAACTTGTCTCGGACGGCGTCGATTGCGACGGAGAGGTCGCGACGGTCGCTGGATTGGGCTCCGCGGTCGTCGATTTCGCAGAACAGGTCGGTCTGGATGCCGCCCCGATGGTCAAAGTCGCTCATGCCGATGCCTGCTAAGCGAACGTGCATTCCTTCCTGCCAGATGTTGTCGAGCAGTTCGATTGCAACCGCCACGAAGATGTTCTCATCGTCGGTCGGATGCGGCAGCCGGCGCTGTGCCGAGCGACCGCTTCCATACGAATACTTGAGCTTGAGCGTCACCGTGGCTCCCGTTAGTCCCTGACGGCGCAGGCGGCGTCCCACTGACTCGCCCAACAGCGCAATCGCCGCTTCGATATCCCTACGTTCAGTCAAATCTTTCGCAAAGGTGCGTTCATTGCTGACCGACTTGACCTCGCGCTCTTCATCGAGGCTCGTGACTTCGGAGATTTCGAGTCCCAGCGCACGCTGGCGCATGCGTTCGCCGTTGACGCCAAAAATAGAGGCCAAGGTGGATTCCGGTGCGCGTGACAGCTCGCCGAGCGTGTAGATGCGCATGCGGCGCAGTCGTTCCTCGGCTGAGCGCCCGATGCCACTCATGGCAGATACCGGCAGCGCGGCCAAAAAGCGCTGTTCGGTTCCGGGGCGCACGATGGTCAGCCCAAACGGCTTGTCCCGCTCGCTTGCGATCTTTGCGACCGTCTTGTTGCAGCCCACGCCAATGGAGCAGGTCACTCCCAGCGCCGCCACGCGATCACTGATGCGCCGCGCAACCAACAGCGGGTCTTCGGGTGCAAAACGACCCGGTGTGATATCGATAAAGGCCTCGTCGATGGATACGCGCTCAACGCGCGGGGTCTCGTCGGCGAGAATCGCCATGACCTGCGCGCTGACCTCGTGGTAGCGATCGAAATGCCCATGTGTCCAAATGGCCTGCGGACAGAGACGTCGTGCCTCGGCCGAGGGCATGGCGGAGTGCACGCCAAAGCGACGCGCCTCGTATGAGCAGGTGGACACGACGCCACGCGAATCGGCGTCTCCGCCCACGATGAGCGGTTTTCCGCGCCATTCGGGATGGTCGAGCATCTCCACGCTCGCAAAAAACGCATCGAGGTCCATCAGGCCCACCGCCGGACCCGTCCAGGGCGGCGGCGTGACGCCCGCAGCATCCTCATAACCGTATGTATGTTCGCGTCTTTCCATGTCATGAGTATACCGCGCAGCTCATGTGGGGTGCGTGTATGTGCTTGCAAATCCCGAATTCTTGTCTAAGATATGGATTTGCCCTCGACTACACCGAAGAAGTTGGTCTCACGGACTTCACCTGCCCGCGTCGATGGCGTATTATGTTCAACTGTTTGTTTGTAGTTGCAGCCTAAAGCTGCTTGGTTGGAGGAGTTTCCTTTGGCAGTCAAGATTCGCCTTGCTCGTCACGGCGCTAAGAAGCGTCCGTACTACCGTGTCGTCGTCGCCGATTCCCGCGCCCCGCGTGACGGTCGTATCATCGAGGAGGTTGGCCGCTACAACCCGATGACCGCCCCCAAGACCATCAACCTCGACCTCGAGAAGATCGCCGACTGGCAGTCCAAGGGCGCTCAGCTCACCGACGCCGTCGCCGCTCTGGTCAAGGCCGCCAACGAGGGCGAGAAGACCGAGACCGTCGTCAAGAAGTCCAAGAAGCAGCTCGCCAAAGAGGCCGAGGCCGCTAAGGCTGCCGCTGAGGCCGCTGAGGGCGCCGAGGAGTAAATCGTGCCTGAGGTTGACGCTGCACAGCTCGAGGGTGAGGCAATGCTCTCAGATCGCATCGCCGATCTCGTCGAATATCTCGTTGTTCAGATCGTCGACGACCCGGATTCCGTGAGCCTTGAGGTCATCGACGGTGACGACGCCTCCACGATTGAGGTTTCGGTTGCCGAGGATGACGTCGCTAAGGTCATCGGCCGTCGTGGCCGTACCATCAAGGCCATTCGCACGCTCGCCCGTGCACTGGCCGCTCGCCTCGACACTGCAGTCGAGGTAGAGGTTCTGGGCTAGGACCTTGAGGTCCCAGTACAAAAACATCGCCCGTGTGGTCAAGCCGCACGGAAGGAAGGGGGAGGTCCTCGCGCAGCCGCTGCGGGGGCTTCCTTCTGTATTGACGCCGGGTATGCGCGTCGCCTTGACGCCGCCGGCGCTCAAGCGCGACCGTTTTTGCACGGTCGTATCCGTCACCGATACGGGCGATGGCAATCTGGTCTCGTTTGAGGGCATAAACGACTTGACGGCCGCCGAGGGCATCACCGGATGCTACGTACTGGCAGACCGTGACGATTTTGAGCTCGATTCGCTCGACGCCGCCTATACGGACCTGATGGGTCGCGAGGTGGTCGACGAGCGTTTTGGCTCGCTCGGCACGATTGTCGAGATCATGTCGACGCCCGCTAACGACGTTTGGGTTGTCGAGGGCGATCGGTACGGCGAGGTACTGATTCCCGTGATCGAGCAGGTTGTGCTCGATCTTCCCGACACAGGAACAATTTCCGTCCACGTTATGGACGGCCTGATCGATATGGACAAGTAGGGAGGACAACATGCTGATCGAGACCCTTTCGGTCTTTCCCGAGATGTTTGAGCCCGTCATGTCCACATCGATTTTGGGCCGCGCCCGCAAGGCCGGCCTTTTTGATTTTAAGGCCTATAACCTGCGCGACTGGACGCACGACCGTCATCGTACCGTCGATGACGAGCCGTACGGCGGCGGGCAGGGCATGCTCATGAAGGTCGAGCCCATCGCCGAGGCCATCGAGGCTATCAGCTCCGAGGGTCCCAAGCCCACCGTGGTGTTCTTTACGCCCTGTGGCGAGCCCTTTACGCAGCATGTGGCCGAGCGCCTGCTCAAAAGCGAGCGCCTGCTGTTTGTATGCAGCCGCTACGAAGGCGTCGACGAGCGCGCGTATGCGTATGCCGACGAGCGCCTGTCGATTGGCGACTACGTGCTTACGGGCGGCGAGCTTCCCGCCATGGTCGTTGCCGACGCCGTTGTGCGTCTGATTCCCGGCGCCCTTGGTGACGAGATGAGCAACGTCGATGAGTCGTTCTCGACTGCCGAGGACGGTGGCCTGCTCGAGTACGCGCAGTACACCCGCCCCGCCGAGTTCAACGGCGAGGGCGTGCCGCCGGTGCTCGTGAGCGGTGACCATGCCAAGGTAGACGCCTGGCGCCGTAAGAATGCCATCGAGCGCACCTGTCGCTGGCGTCCCGACCTGATCGAGACGGCGCGGCTTACGCCCGAGGAGCGCGCATACGCGCAGGACATCCTGGACGCATCGTATTCGCAGAGCGAGGAGTGAGAATGGTTCCATCGCAGCATTCCGTGCTAAAGGGTGCGTTTGAGTGGATCGCGGTCGTCGCGATCGCACTGGTCGCCACCTTCTTGATTCGCTCGTTTGTGGTCGAACCCTTTGTGGTGCCCACCGGCTCCATGGAGTCCACGATCGAGATCGGCGACCAGATCCTGGCGCAAAAGGTGAGCCTTGAGCTCGGCCAGCCCGTCAGCCAAGGCGATATCGTGGTGTTCCACAACCCCGATGGCACCTCCGAGCACGATGTTCTCGTCAAGCGTGTTATTGCCACGGCCGGCCAGACGGTCGACCTTCAGGACGGCAAGGTGGTCGTTGACGGCCAGGCGCTCGACGAGGGCTACACGACCGGCATGAGCTGGCCGCTTTCGGTCCAGGCTCCCGGCGCTCAGGTGAGCTATCCCTACACCGTTCCCGACGGGTGTGTGTGGGTGATGGGCGACAACCGCGAAAACTCTGCCGACTCACGCTACTTTGGTCCCGTCGATCGCTCTGATTTGATCGCTGTGGCACTCGTTCGCTACTGGCCGCTCAACCGCATCGGCGCTATCGACTAAAAACCGCTATAGTACAGTACCTAACCGTGTAATCGTTTCGACGAGGGGATATTAGAGGCATGAACGCTTCATCGCTTTCCTTCCAAGACATCATCCTGCGCCTCCAGCAGTACTGGGGCGAGCAGGGCTGCGTCATTATGCAGCCCTATGACTCCGAGGTCGGTGCCGGTACCTTCCACACCGCGACCACGCTGCGCTCGCTCGGTCCTGCCGAGTGGCGCACCTGCTACGCTCAGCCCTGCCGCCGTCCTGCCGACGGCCGCTACGGCGAGAATCCCAACCGCATGCAGCACTACTATCAGTTCCAGGTGCTCATTAAGCCGTCGCCGGTCAACGCCCAGGAGCTTTACCTGGGGTCTCTTGCCGCTATCGGTTTGGACCCCAACGACCATGACGTCCGTTTTGTCGAGGATGACTGGGAGAGCCCGACCCTGGGCGCCTGGGGCCTTGGCTGGGAGGTCTGGCTCAACGGCATGGAGGTCACGCAGTTTACGTACTTCCAGCAGGTAGGCGGCATCGAGGTCGACCCTGTGCCCGTCGAGATCACCTATGGTCTGGAGCGCATCGCCATGTACGCCCAGGGCGTCAACTCCGTCTACGATCTGGTATGGAGCTATCTGCCCGACGGCACGCCTATGACCTATGGCGACGTGTTCCTGGAGAACGAGCGCGAGTTTAGCGCCTATAACTTTGAGGTCGCCAACGTCGAGATGATGCGTCAGAAGTTTGACGACTACGAGGCCGAGTGCCACTCCTGCCTGGAGCGCAAGCTGCCGCTGCCCGCATACGACTGCGTCATGAAGTGCAGCCATGCCTTCAACCTGCTCGATGCTCGCGGTGCGCTGTCCGCGGTCGAGCGTGCCAACTACATCCTGCGCGTCCGCGCCGTCGCCAAGGCGTGCTGCGAGGCCTATATGGCCGAGGTCGCTGGAGTCAACGAGAATGCCGACCAGGAAGGCGAGGTGGCGTAAGCCATGGCAGACGCTAAGGATTTCCTGTTTGAGATCGGTACGGAGGAAATGCCCTCTGCACCGCTGAACAATGCCGTCAAGCAGCTTGGCACCATGATCGCCAAGGGCCTCGACGAGGCCGGTCTGGCCCATGGCGAGGTCCGCGTGATCTCGAGCCCGCGTCGTCTGGCTGCGCTCGTGGCCAACGTCGCCACCGCGACCGATGAGGTCCATGAGGTCAAGCGCGGCCCCGCGGCAAACATTGCCTTTGATGCCGACGGCAACGCCACCAAGGCCGCCCAGGGCTTTGCCCGCAAGTGCGGTGTGGCTGCCGAGGACCTGGTACGTCGCGAGGACACCGACGGTCGCGAGTATGTGTTCGCCGAGAAGAACATTCCCTCTGCACCGGCTACGCCGATTCTGACCGCTCTGTGCGAGAAGACCATCGCCGGCCTGCAGTGGCCCAACTACCGCAGCCAGCGCTGGGGCCACGAGCACGCTACGTTTGTTCGTCCGGTCCGTTGGATCTGCTGTCTTTTGGGTGAGGACGTTGTGCCTGTGTCGTTTGCCGACGTGACGAGTGGCAACATCACGCGTGGTCATCGCGTACTTGGCCCTGGTGACCATGTGGTCGCCAGCCCCGCCGTCTACGAGCAGGTGCTCGAGGACGCCGGCGTGCTCTCTGCCGAGCGTCGTCGTGAGGCCATCCTTGCCGGTATCGCCGAGGTCGAGGCCGCTCGCCCCGGCTGTCATGTTGACACGCCCAAGAAGGTCTTTGAGGAGGTCATCAACCTCTGCGAGTGGCCGACGGTGCTTGTCGGTACCTTCGACGAGGAGTTCCTCAAGGTCCCGCACGAGATCATCTGCGAGTCCATGCTCACCAACCAGCGCTACTTCCCGATCTATGACGGCGAGGGCAAGCTGACGCGTGAGTTCGTGGTCGTTTCCAACAGCAAGCCCGAGAATGCCGAGCGCGTGATCGACGGCAACGAGCGCGTCGTGCGCGCCCGTCTGGACGATGCCAAGTTCTTCTACGAGGAGGACCTGAAGATCTCCCTCGACGAGTTCCGCGAGCGTCTGGCCAAGGTCGCCTTCCAGGAGAAGCTCGGTAGCGTGCTCGCCAAGTCCGAGCGCATTGAGCAGCTCGCGCTCGCCATCGCCCGTGAGGCCCATCTGGGCGCCCACCTTGCCGCCGATGCCGCTCGCGCCGCTCACCTGTGCAAGGCCGACCTGGTGTCCAACGCCGTCGTCGAGTTCACGAGCCAACAGGGCGTGATGGGCGGTTATTATGCCTCTGCGATGGGGGAGAACGACGAGGTCGCCCATGCCATTCGCGATCACTATCGCCCCCGCTTTGCCGGCGATGAGCTGCCCGAGGGCACCGCTGGCTGCATCGTGGCCTGTGCCGACAAGCTCGATACCATTGCCGGTATCTTTGCCATCGGCGAGCCCCCGACCGGTTCTTCCGATCCGTACGCGCTGCGCCGCGCCGCCATCGGCATCATCAACATCCTGCGCGATCGCCTGCCGATTGACCCCACGTCGCTGATTGACTTTGCCCTTGAGCTCTATAGCGAGCAGGGCATTGAGTTTGACGCCGCCGAGGTCGCCCAGCAGGTCCGCGACTTCTTCCACGGCCGCCTGGTGAGCATGGCCCGCGATGAGAAGATTCCTGCCGATACCGTCGCCGCCGTCTCTGCGGTGCACATCATCGCCCCGTCCGTCTTCTTCGCCCGCTGCGCCGCGCTCGACGAGGCCCGCAAGAACGACGCCGAGACCTTCGACAACCTGGCTACCGCCTATGCCCGCGCCGCGCACATCTCCAAGCCCGAGCTGGGTGCGGAGTACGACCGCAGCCTGATGGGCGAGGTTGAGCTCGCGCTCGCCGACGCCTCCGAGGCTGCTCAGACCGCTGTCGATGCCGCCCTTGCTGCCGAGGATTACCCGGCCGCATTCTCCGCTCTTGCAGCTCTGCGTGCTCCCATCGACCGCTTCTTCGACGAGGTTATGGTCATGGACAAGGACGAGCAGCTCCGCGATAATCGCCTTAAGCTGCTCAACCGCTTCGAGGCCGTTTTCTCCGGCATCGCAAACATCGGTGAGCTTGCTCGCAAAAAGTAAGCCAGCCTGCGCATAAGCGCAAAAGGAGCCCCGCATGGATTGCCCGGTCACCGCTCGTCCCACCGTTATCGTTATCTCCGACTCGCTCGGTGATACCGCTTGTGAGGTGGTGCTTGCGGCGTCCGGGCAATTTGATGAAGGGGCTTTTCGTCTCTTGCGCCTGCCCAAGGTGAACTCGGTGGAGCAGGTCAAGTCGTTTGTGGGCCCGCGCGTCGATGCAGATCATCGCGATATTGCCGTGTTCCACACCATTGTCGATCCGACGCTTCGCGCCCGTGTGCTCGATTACCTGGGCATGCTGCATATCCGTTCGGTCGACCTAATCGGCCCGACACTCGCCGTGCTGTCGTCGCTTATCGGTGCGTCGCCCAAGGGCGTCGCGGGCGTGATTCACAAGACCGATGACCGCTATTTTCATCGTATCGAGGCCATGGAGTATTTCGTTGAGCACGATGACGGGCGCGGTTGCGACGATCTATCGGGTGCCGATATCGTGCTGCTGGGCGTATCCCGCACGTCCAAGACGCCGCTGTCGATGTATTTGGCCTATCAGGGTTACAAGGTTGCCAATGTTCCTTTGGCCCATGGCATGGAGCCGCCGAAGTCAATTTATGAGGTCGACGCGATGCGCTTGTTCGGCCTGATTTCGACCGTTGACGTCATCTCCGAGATTCGCGATAGCCGCTTGGGCGATGACTATGCTCGCGCCGTTGCCGGCTCCTATGCCGAGCCCGAGAGCGTGCGCGGCGAGCTTGAGGAGGCCCGCGCCCTTATGAAGCGCCTGGGCTGCTTTGTGGTGCGTACCGATGGCAAAGCGATTGAGGAGAGTGCCTCCGAGATCATCAGTCACTTGATGGAAATCCAAGAAGCCCGTGCCCTCCGCGCCGCCCGCCGAGCCCAGCAAAGCTAACTCATTGGAGTAGCTAAAAATGCACCAGCTTTTAAAGACTACCTAAAAATATTGCACGATATTGGTAAAGCGATTTAGCAAAGAACTTGCATTTGACCTGCAATTCCCTTGCATTGGTATCTTCATAAGGTAACCACCTTTACCTACCGTTTACCGCCACATTTACCACGTTTACCAAACCCCGCACCCTCTACGCAAGCTCGCTCAACGCCCGCCGTATAGTTCCCTCACGGCCCGTATCCGGCGGGTCGATTCGTTACCACGGTCGTGCGCGAGAGCGCATGGAAGGGGAAGTATCGTGAGCGATTGCAAGAGGGTTTACCGTTTTGGAACCGACGCCCAGGGCACCTGTGTCACTGAGGGCGACAAGTCCATGAACTTCGTGCTTGGCGGCAAGGGCGCAAACCTTGCCGAGATGAGCCGCATCGGCCTGCCGGTTCCCGGTGGCTTTACCATTACCTGCCAGACCTGTGTCGAGTACTCCGGCGCCGGCAACGTCTGGCCCGAAGGCGCACTTGATGAGATCGTTGCCGCCGAGGCCGACCTCGAGGCCCGCTGCGGCAAGAAGCTCGGCGACGCTAGCGACCCGCTGCTCGTGTCGGTACGCTCGGGCGCTCCGTTCTCCATGCCCGGCATGATGGACACGGTCCTCAACCTAGGCCTCAACGACGACTCCGTTCAGGGTCTCATCGCCCAGACGCAAAATCCGCGTTTTGCCTGGGATAGCTACCGCCGCTTTATCCAGATGTTCTCCAACGTCGTTATGGGTGTCGATGCCGACCTGTTCGAGAACGCCCTGACCCAGGCCCGCCTGATCGCCGGCGTTCGCGTCGATTCCGAGCTTTCGGCCGAGGACCTGCAGGAGCTCGTCGAGACCTTTAAGGGTATCTTCTCCGAGAACGTCGAAGCCGCCCTGTATCCTGAACTCGAGGTCGCCGACGGCAAGCCCGTCTTCCCGCACGATCCGGAGCTCCAGCTTCGCCTTGCCATCCAGGCTGTCTTTGGCAGCTGGATGAACGAGCGCGCCTGCATCTACCGCAAACAGCACGGCATCTCCGACGAGCTCGGTACTGCCGTCAACGTCCAAGCCATGGCCTTTGGCAACAAGGGTGAGACCTCTGCGACCGGCGTCGCCTTTACGCGCAACCCGGCCGATGGCACTAAGGAGTTCTACGGCGACTTTCTGGTCAACGCCCAGGGCGAGGACGTCGTCGCCGGTATCCGCAACACCGAGCCCATCGTCGACCTTAAGGCCACCCCGGGCCTCGAGTCTGCAGGTGAGGAACTCGAGCGCGTGTTCCTGACGCTCGAGGATCATTACCGCGATATGTGCGATATCGAGTTCACCATCGAACAGGGCAAGCTCTGGATGCTCCAGACCCGCGTGGGTAAGCGCACTGCCACCGCCGCCTTGCGCATTGCCATCGAAATGGTCGAGGAGGGCCTGATCACCCGCAAGGAGGCCGTGAGCCGTATCGATCCCGCGCAGCTCGACCAGCTCCTGCATCCGCAGTTCGATGCCTCCAAAAAGTACGAGGCCCTGGCCAGCGGTCTAAACGCCAGCCCTGGTGCCGCCGTGGGCGAGGTCGTGTTTTCGAGCGACGATGCCGTCGCGCGCGCCAACGAGGGCCATAAGGTCATTCTGGTTCGCTGGGAGACCAACCCCGACGACCTGAAGGGCATGGTTGCCGCCGAGGGCATCCTGACCAGCCACGGTGGCAAGACGAGCCATGCCGCCGTTATCGCCCGCGGCATGGGTACGCCCTGCGTCTGCGGCGTTGAGCGCTTCCACATCGATGCCGCCGAGAAGGTCGTTCGCATCGAGGGCAGCGACCGTGTGCTGCACGAGGGCGATGTCATCTCCATCGACGGCACCCAGGGTATCGTCGTCGACGGCGCTGTCGATTTGGTTTCGGCCGAGCTCACCGGCGACCTGGACACCATCCTGTCCTGGGCCGACGAGATTCGCCTGGACGAGACCTGTGGCCACGCCAACCATGTGCGCGTCAACGCCGACAACCCTGAGGATGCCGCGCTCGCACTCGAATTTGGCGCTGAGGCCATCGGCCTGTGCCGCACCGAGCACATGTTCCTGGGCGACCGCAAGAACATCATCCAGAGCTTCATCTTGTCCGATGATGAGGCCGTGAAGCAGCAGGCTCTGGCCGACCTGCTTAAGGTTCAGACCGAGGACTTCCTGGCGATGTTCAAGACCATGTCCGGTCGCGATGTGGTTGTTCGCCTGCTCGATCCACCGCTTCATGAGTTCCTGGATAATCCTCGCGAGCTCGAGGTCGCCATCACCAAGAAGGAAGCCGCTGGCGCCAGCGAGGAAGAGCTTGCCGTCCTGCGAGCCCGCCTGCGTCGTATCGACGGCATGGTCGAGTCCAACCCGATGCTCGGCCTGCGCGGCGTGCGCCTGTCCGTTGTCTTTAGCGATCTGCCGCTCATGCAGGTCCGCGCCGTCGCCACGGCTGCCGCTCGCCTCATCAAGGAGGGCGTCGATCCGCGTCCCGAGATCATGGTTCCGCTCGTCTCCATTACGGCGGAGCATGTACAGACCCGCGAGGTTATCGAGCGCGTGATCGCCGAGGTTTCCGCCGAGGAGGACGTCGAGCTCAATATTCCCGTGGGCACGATGCTCGAGCTGCCGCGCGCCTGCATGGTCGCCGACGAGATCGCCCGCCATGCCGATTTCTTCTGCTTTGGCACCAACGATCTTACCCAGACGACCTTCGGCTTCTCTCGTGACGATGCCGAGGCCAAGTTCATTCCGCTGTACATGCATAAGAAGATTCTGAAGGACAACCCCTTCGAGACCATCGATACGGCAGTACTCGAGCTGGTGCGTATGGCTGTCGAGAAGGGTCGCGCCACCAATCCCGACATGCACTTTGGCGTGTGCGGCGAGCACGGTGGCGACCCCAAGTCCATCAAGGGCCTGTTTAACGTGGCCGACGTGGACTACGTGTCCTGCTCACCCTATCGCGTGCCCCTCGCACGTCTTGCGGCCGCCCAGGCCAAGCTCGAAGCCAAGCGTTCCGCCTAACGTTTTGGGTTTGGGCGCCTAGCGTAGCCCCCTTCATGCCGCCCGTCTCATTCGCGAGGCGGGCGGTTATCATGTGCGGGTTTTGTCTTTTTGTCTGCGTAAAAAATTGTTCTTGCAGCAGAAACCCGCGCGTGTATACTCGAATACGTTTGTTCAACTACGTGCCGGCCAAGGTGGTACGGCACCTCTAGAAGAGTAAGGAATTGCACATGGATTACATCCGCGCAATCGAGCGTCAGCAGATCCGCGAGGACATTCCTCAGGTTCGCGTCGCCGACAACGTCAAGGTTCACTACCGCATTAAGGAAGGCGACCGCGAGCGCATCCAGGTCTTCCAGGGCGACGTCATCCGCATGGCCGGCGCCGGTGCCCGCGAGACCTTCACCGTCCGCAAGATTTCCTTCGGTGTCGGTGTTGAGCGTACCTTCCCGCTTCACAGCCCCAAGATCGCCAAGCTCGAGGTCGTTCGTCATGGTCGCGTCCGTCGCGCCAAGCTGTACTACCTTCGCGACAAGGTGGGCAAGGCTGCTCGCATCCCCGAGAAGCGCTAAGAAGATCGCAGCGTCTGTCCACTCATTTGGACACAAGGGTCACCTTCGGGTGGCCCTTCTTTTTATCTGATTTGCATGCAAGGAGGGCCTGGTATGGCCAACATGACGAGCTCGGTTTCGGCATCGCAGGTTGCCGGCGAGCTGGCGAGCGCCACGTTTGAGGAGATTCCCGCCCTCGTGGAGCATTATCGCGAGGATCCGCGCCAGCAGGTGATCAAGGCTTGCGAGCGTGCCCTAAAGCGCTATGCCAAGGAGCTTGCCGAGCGCGAGCGCGTCAACGGCATGTACGAGCTGATGCATGAGCTCGGCGGTGATGGTGTGGTCGTGGGCGTCGACGAGGTGGGTCGCGGCTCGGTGGCCGGTCCTTTGACGGTGTGCGCCGTGTGCCTTCCCATGGAGCCGCGCATCTGGGGCATCAACGATTCCAAAAAGCTCACGCCGGCGCGCCGAGAGCTGCTCTCGGTGAAGATTGCCGAGGTGGCGACTGCTATCGGCTTTTGCCATATAGCTCCCGCGGATATCGATGAGATGGGCATGGCCCGCGCCATTCGCGCCGCTGTCGCGGGTGCGGTGGCCGATACGGGGCTTGAGCCCGATTGCGTGCTTATGGACGGTAACCCCCTGGGTGCCGTTCCCAATGAGCGCGACGTGGTGAAGGGCGATGCCAAAATCGCCTGTATCGCCGCGGCATCCATCATGGCCAAGGTCACGCGTGACGAGATGATGGTCGAGTACGACGCCGAGTACCCCGAGTACCATTTGGCCGAATCGAAAGGCTATGCGAGCCCCGAGCACATCGAGGCCATTCGCAAACATGGTCTTTCTCCGCTGCACCGTGTGAGCTTTTGCGGAAACTTTCTGCAGACTGAGCGCCTTTTCTAGGTCAATTGTGAAGACTGGGACCTTAAGGGTTCCATAAACCTGCTGGTAGGGGCCGCGTGGAACGCCATTGTTGCATGCGGCCCCTCATTTGTCGGCATTTGGTTGGCTTTTGGTTTGCTTCCGGTACTTACCCGCATGAAACCTGCCCTCATCATCGAGGCAATGCAGGGAGCGGGAAAGGAGACCCCATGTGTGCCGCAGGCAAACTGAGTAAGACGCAGCAGCTCAAGGAGCGTTGGGAAGAGGGGGAGCTCGATTGCGGGTCGATCACGCCCGAGTTTATCAAGGGGCTCAGCCCCCGCGAGCTGGGTATGCTGGGCGAGCTGATCACCATCGACTACTTTAACGAGCGCGGCTACACCTTGCTGGAGCAGGGTTATCGTTGCACCGAGGGCGAGGCCGATCTGGTGTTGCTCGATGAGCTCGACGATGTGGTGGTGATGGCCGAGGTCAAGACCAGGCGTGTTGCGCTGGATTGCGACGCGCGGGTGTTTCCCGAGGAAGCGGTGAATGCCCAAAAGCAGCGGCGTTATCGTCGCATCGCGAGTTGCTATCTCATGGAGCATTATCCGCTCAAGGCGATCCGCTTCGATGCCGTTGGCGTCACCATTCGCGGCGGGCATATCGCCGAGATCGAGCACCAGTACAACGCGTTCGATTGGCAGGTGTCGTGATGGCGTTCGAAACCTTTGCCGTTCACGCTGCCTGCATCCGCGGTGTCGAGGCGATTCCCGTCACAGTCGAGGTATCGCTTGCGGGCGGCATCCCGGGCATCCAGATGCTCGGTATCCCGAGTATGGAGGTCATGGAGTCGCGCGGGCGCATTCGCTGCGCGATGCGCTCCGCCGGATTCGAGATCCCGCGCTCGGGCATTACGGTCAATCTGGCGCCGGGCGATATCCGAAAGACCGGTAGCGGTTTTGACCTGCCGATAGCCATTGCGGTGCTTGCGGCCGACGGTCAGATTCCCCGTGACAATCTCGACCGCTGCCTCATTGCCGGCGAGCTCGGATTGGATGGTACGGTGCTTCCCGTCAAGGGCGAGGTGGCGTTCCAGCTGCTGGCTCGCGATATGGGGCTGTCTTTTATCGCCGGTAGGTCGGACCAGCATGTTCCGCTTGCGGGGGTCGACTGCGGTTTTATCGATCATCTGTCGCAGCTTGCCCGCGGTATGGGCGAGGCGCCTCGGCATTATCTGGATCCTGAAGTGCTCGAGGCCACCTTTGAGCCCGAGCTCGATTATGCCGATGTGTTGGGGCAGGAGGTCGCCAAGCGCGGCATGGCGCTTGCGGCGGCAGGGGAGTTGGGCCTGCTCATGATCGGGTCTCCGGGATCGGGCAAGACCATGCTTGCGCGCCGCATGACGGGTATCTTGCCCGAGCTCTCCGTCGAGGATCAGCAGGAGGCGCTGTGTATCCATTCGGTCTTGGGTGAGAACATCGATGGCCTGCTTGCGGGGCATCGACCATTTCGAAGCCCCCATCACAGCATTTCGACAGCGGGTCTTATTGGCGGAGGGCGCCCGGTGCATCCGGGCGAGATCAGCCTTGCCCATGGCGGCGTGCTCTTTTTGGACGAGCTTGCTGAGTTTCCCACCGGTGTGCTGCAGACGCTCAGGCAGCCTATCGAGCGCGGCTATGTCAGGATCGTGCGCGTCGATGGCGCTTTTACGTTTCCCTCGCGCTTTCAGCTGCTTGCGGCGAGTAATCCCTGCCCCTGTGGCTTTTTGGGCGATCGCGAGGTTCCGTGTCGCTGTTCGGCATTGATGGTCGAGCGCTACCGGTCCAAGCTGCGCGGTCCCTTGGCCGACCGCATTGACCTGATGATCGACGTGACCCGCCCCGATCCGCAGGTGATTATCGAGGGCGCCGAGGGCATGTCGTCGGCCGAGCTGCGCGACTACGTTGTTCGCGGTAGGGCTTTTCGTGCCTGGCGCGAGACCCATATGGACGATGCAGATGCCGAGGCCGAGGACGATGAGTCACGGTCCATTGACGGTGTCGTGTCGACCTTTGCACTCGACGAGGCCGCCGAGAAATGCGTGCTTGGATTGTCGAAGCGCACGCATCTCACGGGGCGCGGCATCGTGCGCCTGGTGCGCATCGCGCGCACGATCGCCGATGTCGCCGAAAGCGAGCGGGTGACGCAAGATCATGTGCTCGAGTCCGCCATGTATCAGGGACGGAGGGATCAGTAATGCCCGAGGAGACTTTTGAGCTTCATCCCGGTGATGCGTTGTATCCAGATACCGTTTTGGAGCTCTCTGATGTTCCCCAGACGCTTTATGTGCGTGGTGACCCCGCCGCACTGTCGACGCCCGCGCTCTCCATTATCGGCGCTCGCAAGGCCTCGCCGTACGGCCTTGCCGTGGCAGAGCTGGCCGCGAAAGTTGCGGTCGAGGCGGGGGTGACGGTGGTCTCGGGCGGCGCGGTCGGCTGCGACCAGGCGTCAGGTTGGGCCGCGGTCAACGCCGGAGGCAGGCATGTCGTGGTGTTGGGTACGGGCGCCGACGTGGTCTATCCGCGCTCGAGTGCGGGGCTCATCGCGCGCACGATCGATACGGGTGGTGCGGTCGTGTCGATCTCACCGTGGGGCATGGGGCCGCGCAAGTTTGCGTTCCCGCGCCGCAACCGCGTGATCGCCGCGCTGTCGCAGGCGCTCTTTGTATCGGAGGCCGGCATGCCATCTGGGACGTTTTCTACCGCCGAGGCCGCCATGGACCTGGGGCGCGAGCTGCTTGCCGTGCCGGGTTCCATTTTGTCTCCCGAGTCGCGCGGTACCAACTATCTTATCGCCAACGGCGCCTGCTGCATTGTCGATGAGGAGTCCATCGAGATGGCTATCTCTCGTATATACGGAACCCTGCGCTATTCGCGTCCCGATGCGCCCGGTATCGCGGATCTGGACCCCATGCAGCAGACCGTGATGCATGCGCTCATCGCCTCGCCGCTCAAGGTCGATGACATCGCCGCACTCGTTTCCCTCGATGCCGTCGGCGTGCTCAAGCTCCTGGGCTCGCTCGAACTCGAGGGCCTCATCGAACGCATGATGGATGGAAGGTATGCGCCCTCCAAGTTTGCCCTTCACGCCCAGACGCCCTTCGGTCACAATGGAAAACGTGTCAATTAGAAAGGTGTTTGCAGATGCTGTTTGATCAGGTGACGGTTATCGGTGGCGGTCTGGCGGGATCCGAATGTGCGATTCAGCTGGCAGATCGCGGGTTCGCCGTAAAGCTGTGCGAGATGCGTCCGCAGGTGAGCTCTCCTGCCCACCATACCGATCACTTGGCGGAGCTCGTCTGCTCGAATTCGTTTAAGTCGACCCGTCCCGATTCCGCCGCCGGCCTGCTGAAGGCCGAGCTCGAGCGCATGGGTTCGGTGCTGCTCGACTGCGCTCATCGTGCGGCCGTTCCCGCCGGCGGCGCCCTGGCGGTCGACCGCGTCAAGTTTTCCGAGCTCGTCGAGGCCGAGGTTGCCGCCCGCCCCAATATCGAGGTCGTCCACGGTGAGGTCACCCATATTCCCGAGGGCCATGTGATTATCGCCGCTGGCCCCCTATGCTCGCCGGCCTTGAGCGAGGAAGTTATGAAGATTGTCGGTGGTGACGCCCTGGCGTTCTTTGACGCGGCCGCCCCGATTGTCGATGCCTCTACGCTCGATATGGACGTGCTGTTCTCGCAGTCGCGCTACGAGGAGCAGGGGAGTGGCGACTATCTCAATGCCCCGCTCAACAAGGAAGAGTACGAGGCCTTTATCGAGGCGCTCACCACGGCCGATCGCGTGGTGCTCAAGGACTTTGAGGGCGGGGACCTGTTCCAGGCCTGCCAGCCTGCCGAGGAGGTTGCGCGCACGGGCAAGGATGCCATCCGTTTTGGTGCCATGAAGCCCGTCGGGCTCACCGACCCGCGCACCGGTCGCCGTCCCTGGGCGGCGATTCAGCTGCGCGCCGAGAACAAGGAGAAGACGGCCTATAACCTTGTTGGCTTCCAGACCAACTTGACCTTCGGCGAACAGAAGCGCGTCTTCCATATGGTTCCCGGCCTGGAGAACGCCGAGTTCTTCCGCTACGGCGTCATGCACCGCAACACCTTTGTTGATGCGCCGCATGTGCTTGATAGCACCTTTGCCGTTCCCGGCACGAGCGTGCGCCTTGCCGGCCAGATCACCGGTACCGAGGGGTACATGGAGGCCGTGGCGACGGGTCTGCTCGCCGCACTCAACACCTATGCCGAGGCTATCGGTGTCGCGGGCGTCGAGCTGCCGCGCGTGGGCGCCCTGGGCGCGCTCGTGGGCTATGCGACCGATCCGGCTACGGTGGGCTACCAGCCCATGCACGTCAACTTTGGTCTTGTGCCGCCGCTCGAGGACGGTAAGCGTCGCAGCAAGCGCGATCGTTACCAGGCCTACGCGGACCGCGCCCTCGAGGCCTTGGATGCCTATCTGGCCACTCGCCCCGATCTGTTTGGAGGCGAGAGGTCATAGCCTTTGACCTGTATGATGCCGTCGACTCGTTTATCGCCTATATCGCACGTGTCGAAGGGCTCGCCCCCAATACAGTAACCGCCTACGCCTCGCGGCTCGAGCGCTTCGCCGCGTGGTGCGACCGCGAGGGCATCGACGCTCGCGCCGCCGACGTGCGGACCGTTCGCTCCTATTTGGCCGAACTGTCGCGTGGCCAGGTGGCGGCTCGGACCCTTGCGGCACACCTGTCTGCCATACGCTCGCTCTATCGGTGGATGGCTGCCGAGGGAATCGTTGAGGGCGATGCGGTCTCGGCGATTTCCTCGCCCAAGCTGCCGCGCGATCTTCCCGGTGTGCTGACGACCCGGCAAGTCGAGTCGTTGCTCAAGACCCCCGACACCTCGACGTCTGCGGGGCTGCGCGATGCGGCGATGCTCGAGCTGCTCTATGCCTCCGGCGCGCGAATCTCCGAGCTCGCGGCGCTTAACGTGGAGTCCATTGCTTGGTTCGAGCGAACGCTTCGACTTTGGGGCAAGGGGAGCAAGGAGCGTATCGTGCCCCTGTATCGACGCGCTCTCGAGGCGACCCGTCGCTATATTGAGGAAGGAAGGCCGCAGCTCCTTGCGCAGGCAAAGCGTAGCGACGGTGCGAACGGCGTTCATCCGCTGTTTATCTCGGCGCGCGGAAACCGCATGAGTGCCGCCATGCTTAGGAGGCGGTTCCACATGCTTGCGGCACTTGCCGGCATTCCTGCCGACATCGCCCCGCATGCGATGCGCCACACCTTTGCGACCGACCTGCTCGAGGGCGGTGCGGATCTGCGCTCGGTTCAGGAGCTGCTGGGGCATGCGAGCTTGTCCACGACGCAGATTTATACGCATCTCACGCCCGACCGACTCAAACGCGCTGTGAGTCAGGCCCACCCCCGCGGCGAGTAGGAGAAGGGCCTCCCGCGCCGCACCGAGGTGTGTGGTTTTGATTGCGGGTTGGCAGGAAGAGGCAATCCTGCTATCATTCATCGGGTTGCTTCACGGCAACAGGTTTTTATCACGCACGCGCGGCTACTTCATACCGTGGTGCCCGGGCTTTGGTAGCACATGTCCGGGTTGGTTTTGGAGGATGACCCCGCGCGGAGGCAAACCACAGGAGGTTTAATATGGCTACCAAGATTAATATCCGCACCCTGCTCGAGGCCGGCTGCCACTTCGGTCACCAGACCCGTCGCTGGAACCCCAAGATGAAGCCGTTCATCTTCGGCGAGCGCAACGGCATCTACATCCTCGACCTCAAGCAGACCATCCTTGACGCCGACCAGGCCTACACCTTCGTCAAGAACGTCGCCAAGGGCGGCAACGTGCTGTTCGTCGGCACCAAGAAGCAGGCTCAGGAGGCCGTCAAGAACGCAGCCGAGCGCGCCAACATGCCTTACATCAACCAGCGTTGGCTCGGCGGTATGCTGACCAACTTCGTCACCATCCGCTCCCGCATCAACCGCATGGAGGAGCTCGAGGCCATGGTCGAGGACGGCCGCATGGCAGTCCTGCCCAAGAAGGAGCAGGCAGTGCTCGGTAAGGAGCTCGCTAAACTCCAGACCAACCTCGGTGGCGCCCGCGACATGAAGGGTCTGCCCCAGGCTCTCTTCGTCATCGACACCAAGCGCGAGGAGAACGCCATCAAGGAGGCCCAGCGCCTGAACATCCCCGTCGTCGCCCTGATCGACACCAACTCAGATCCCGACGAGGTCGAGTACGGCATCCCCTGCAACGATGACGCCATCTCCGCTGTCACCCTTATGTGCGAGCTCATGGCCGACGCCTGCCTCGCTGGCTCCGGCAAGGAGCAGGTCTCCGAGGCCGAGATGGCCGCTGAGCCCAAGGCCGAGTAAATCAGTCTTAGTTAATTCTTTTTCATCTCTTTGAAAGGAACCACAATGGCCCAGATTACCGCCGCTATGGTCAAGCAGCTCCGCGAGATGACCGACTCCCCGATGATGGAGTGCAAGAAGGCTCTCGTCGAGGCTGACGGCGACATGGATGCCGCCGTCGACGTTCTGCGCAAGAACGGCCTCGCCAAGGCTGCCAAGAAGGCTGGCCGTGAGACCAACGAGGGCGCTGTCGCCGCGTTCGTCTCCGAGGATGGCAAGACCGGCGCTCTGCTCGAGCTCTCCTGCGAGACCGACTTCGTCGGCTCCAACGCCAAGTTCACCGGCTTTGCTTCCAAGGTCGCCGAGGTTGTCGCTACCACCGAGCCTGCTGACGTCGACGCTCTGCTCGAGAAGCCGATGGGCGAGGAGACCGTTTCCTCCGAGCTCACCGAGATGATTCACATCATGGGCGAGAACATGAAGATTTCTCGTTTCGCCGCCCGCAAGGCCGTGAACGGCGCCCTCGCTTCTTACATCCACATGGGTGGTAAGATCGGCGTCCTCGTCGAGTTCGCTTTCGAGAAGGCCGAGACCGCTCAGGCCGACTCCTTCAAGACCTTCGCTCACGACGTCGCCCTTCAGGTTGCCGCCGTCGCTCCGATCTGCGCTACCCGCGATCAGGTTCCGGCTGAGACCGTCGAGCACGAGAAGCAGATTTACATGGCTCAGGCCGCCGAGTCCGGCAAGCCCGAGGCCATTCAGGAGAAGATGGCTGTTGGCCGTCTGGAGAAGTTCTACAAGCAGTCCGTGCTCACCGAGCAGGAGTTCATCAAGGACAGCTCCCTCACCATCAAGAAGTACGCTGAGCAGGTCTCCAAGGAGCTCGGCGATACCATTACCGTCGTTGCCTTCGACCGTCTGGTCCGTGGCGAGTAAATAAGCTCTTGTAGCTGGTAATGAGCAGGCTGTGGGTTTTACTCACAGCCTGCTTTTTCATGGCTCTTATCAGAGCCTTTGCTATCATATTGAGAGTCTAATTAAAGGAGGATCGCTTTGTCCGACATCCGATATAAACGCGTGCTTCTGAAGCTCTCCGGTGAAGCGCTGATGGGCGATGGCAACTACGGCATCGACCCCAAGGTTACCGATCATCTTGCCAAGCAGGTCAAGGAGCTGCTCGCCGTTGGTCATGAGGTCGGCGTCGTTGTCGGCGGCGGCAACATTTTCCGCGGCATGGCCGGCGCTGCCGGTGGTATGGAGCGCGCCCAGGCCGATTACATGGGCATGCTTGCAACCGTTATGAATGCGCTCGCCCTGCAGGATGCCTTTGAGCACAACGATGTTCCCTGCCGCGTGATGAGCGCTATCCAGATGAACGAGATCTGCGAGCCCTATATTCGCCGTCGCGCCATCAACCACCTTTCCAAGGGCAGCGTCGTTATTTTTGCCGCCGGTTCGGGCAATCCTTACTTTACGACCGACACCGCCGCGGCTCTTCGTGCCTGCGAGATCGGTGCCGAGATTCTGATTAAAGCCACCAAGGT
>URNU01000004.1 GCA_900549275.1 uncultured Collinsella sp.
GCTGACACCCTATAAGGCTGGAGATGGTCGAATTTGCTATCCTCTCGGCACTGTTAAGGATTGCGACGGCTTCGCCCTGCTCGCCTTCTCCCATATGGATGAGATGAATCGTGCTTATCTTCATCGTGGTCAGTATGAGAAATGTTTGCTTAATATGTGGGACGAGCTCGATCGGATGTATGCAGGCAGGCGAATCGTACTTCCGTTGTTGGGGTCTGGAATAACAAGGTTCGGAAACGGAAAACCCTCGGAGGACGATCTTCTTCGTTGCATGCTTTGCACCCTGAGGGCTTCGAAGCACCATTTTAAGGAAGGCGTTGTTGTCGTGTTAACGGAGAAGACCGCTGCACGTATGAGGTTATACGAGGTCAACGGGTATACAGAGGCTTGGGACAATAGGATTGGAGAGAAAAATGATTTATAGGACTAGAACCTACATCGCCGCCGACTGGGACGGCGATCGAGATGCGGTGGACCAGCTGCATAAGTGGAACGACAGCAATTATTGGGGGCTTTCATTCTCGGACGCTCACGACCTGCAGCAGTCGCGCGACTCTAGCTTGCCATGCAGCATAAAGAGTTCTCTAAAAAAGAGAATGGACGGGTCTAAACGATTCGTACTTATCGTTGGGGACTCGACTGACTCCGTAACAAAAGGAAGCTGTCAGTACTGTGGTAGCTATAATTCATGGACTTCGAGCTGCGCTCGCTCACATAGTATTGACTATCGCAGCTACATTAAGTATGAATGCGATAAAGCCATTGAGGCCGGCATCGACATTGTTGTGCTGTACAACTCTGCAAGCGTCACAAGTTCAAAATGCCCTTCAAAAGTTAGATACGAAGGAAATCATGTTCCTATGAAATGCTGGGAAGATGGTGTACTCAAATGGAATTACTACGCCGTCAAAAACGCACTCCAGTAAAAGCTTTCCTCGTGCAGTGTCGAATGGTAGGATAAGCGGCATTGCCGGAGAGATAAACTCGTAGACTCTGTTAAACAGGAGCCCGGAAAGACTGTTTTAATTCATCCAGATTGCCATGAAACACGTGAAAGCAAAGGACATGCTCTTTGTAACCCAAGAGATTACGTTAGACATAATTTCCTTTCACCGACTGGCAAAACGATTTACACCTAATTTTGGGAGTCGATCGCAGGTTTTCTTCTTCGTCCATTGTCTGATCTCGCTACACTAATATCTGCTGCTACCAGGCATTTTCCTGGTGCAGCTCCCAATGGCTCTTGCGAAGATCGGAGCGGTTATGTTTGCCACCGCGTTCCACACTAGCCGACACTACATCCTGTTTACTGCCATGGCCTGCCTATGCGTTTTGCTAGGCGGGCCTTCTTATGCCGCGGGCACGGAGAGCCTGTTCATTGCGGGCGCCACGCACTACGAACCGGGCGTTTCGGGCCCCGGTTGGGCTTGGACCGATGCCGACCATCTGGAGCTTAACGGCTACACGGGCGAGGCCATTGGCGCCGATGGCGACCTAGTGGTCACGCTTGTGGGACAAAACTCCGTGGTCGAAACGCATGCGCCCGATGCGGACATTTCCATGAGCGGCATGGAGGTGTGGGGAAACCTTACGCTTTGCGGCCCCGGCTCGCTCACGGCGACGGGTTCGCAATGCGGGATCCATGTGTCTCAGGCACTGGTGGTGGACGGCTGCACGGTCGATGCCAGGGGCGATGGAGCAGGCGTTATTGGCCAGACTGTTGCCGGCATTGCCGCAGGCAGCTTGACAGTACGTGGTGGCGGGCGCGTTGTTGCCGCAGGCGCGGGATCCGATGCGGGCTTGCGCTTTTATGGCGTGCGCTTGCTCGACGAGGGGTTTGGTGCTGACGTGGCGAGCGAGACGCTTGTCGTGAATGCGTCCTGGCTGGATGTAACCGGTGCGGATGCAGGCGTTGTCTGCGATCGCGGATCGCTCGTTGCCGCGCACTTTGTGACGCCTGCAGGCGGAACCTTTGGTGCTGCCAGCGTGGTGGATGCTGACGGGGCCGTGGCCACGCATGTGGTGATCGAGCCCGATAGCGCTACCGTTCCGGCAGGGGAGGCCGACGCGCGCGATGTGCCGGGTGATGGCACGGGCGAGCCTACTGGTGGTACCGACCCTGCTACGGGGCAACCCGGTGCGGGGCCGGCGACGGAGCCTGCGGTGAAACCCTCAATCGCGACAAAGACGACAACCACGACGGCGGTGACCAAGACCACGGTCGCCAAGGCCTCAAACCCAAAGACCGCAACCGCGACGTCCTCATCACTTCCCAAGACCGCCGACGGCTATTGGATTGCCATGTCTGCCTTTCTGTTCGTGCTGGGAACAGCGATCCTCGAAGTCGCACGCCGCTGCTGATGCTTCCGATTTCCGGTAGTGCGGGGAAAATTGGAGCCATCCGAGCACAACCCGATATTGTTAACAAAACTGCACCTCTAGAAATGGCGACTCATGAGCGACTAGTCAACGAGCTGCCCTACGATCCACGTTGGTGGACAGCTCGTCAAGAGTTCGTGTTATCGCAAGTAAACGTCCTTCAGCACCTCAACGACCTGTTGCGCCCCAACACCCTTGATCCTGATTGTTTTGGGATCGACGGGGTCCGATTCATAGGCCTCCATGAAGCGCCTCATGTCAGCACGAACCCCCTCGCTCATGGCGAGGTGCTCGTTGCCCGAGAGCAAGGTGGCGAGGCGGCAGACGTCGTTGCGGTGTTTCTTCACGGTCTTCTCGTCGACGGCCTGACCTTCCGCGCGCTTGGCAGACAGGTCAAGCCACGCCTTAGCTTTGAAGGGGATTAGCCCCTCGACCGACAGGACAGCGACGCCGCCGGCCGACACCCTGTTCTCGACAAGCAGTCTGTAGTATTCCTCGTCCAACAGAATTGCAGAAAGGCTGGAAACCTCATCGTCGATGTGAATCGGCATAAGGCCGGAATCCCCGTCGCGCAAGTTGATGTCGGCGCGCGCGAATAACTCCAAAATGGCGGGGAAGGCCGGGTCCTTCGGCTTAGAGAACCTGTAGAACTGCGGCTTCCCGCTACTCTTTTGTCTGTTTTCGTATCCGCCCTCCCGAACAAAGTCCCAGAAGACGCGGCCGAACTCAGGTGTCAGCGCCTCCACCAGAAGGACCAGATCGAGATCTTTCGTTGCCCTGAAATCCTGCCCTGCCTCGCCGAACAGCAGGTCGCAGGCGCCGCCACCGATTAGGACATATTCGTCCTCGCGGCCCACGAAGCGTTCCCTGAACTTATCGATTCCCTTCATAATCAACCCCAAGCACTCGATTCAAGATCAACCCCAAGCACTCGATTCAAGACGTACTCGATCTCGCCCGCGACGCGCGGGTCGTCCCTCACATCGTCGGGAAGGGATAGGATGGCGGAAAGCGGGTCGCCAACACACCCGGGCGCTGGCTCGGGCTCGTAGCGCAGTACCTGCACTACGCACGCGGGCTCCTCTGACTCGTCGAATCCAGCGTTACGTGCAAAGGTCGCCAGCCCCAGGGCGCGCTCTTGCGCTTTGGTCGCGGTGAAAGTCGGCCAGGGGTCGTCCTGCAGCATTGAGAGCTCGCACAGCGCCGAAACTCCTCCTGGTGGAAGGTCCGCATCAGGCATGTGGGTCAGGCGATGCTCCCTTGCGACCGGGCTTGCCATGTATGGTTCCAGCCGTCGCCACAGCGCCATCTTATTCCGGTCGGGGCGTAGGACCCGTCGGCGCCCTTCGGACACGACGATCGAGGGGTCGGCAGCGTCGAGTTCGTCGAACGCGCGCGAGACGGTCATCTTTGCGACAGCGAGAACACTCGCCGCCTGAGTGACGTTGGCTCCCTCGAGTTCACCGTAGAGCGCCATGATGGCGAGACGCTGCGCCTGGGGCGAGAGCGTTTCGACGCTCACCTGCTTACGGTCGCCCGCATGGCCCTTGCCACCATTCAGCGCGACTCCCAGGAACGGCAGATACACCTGTTTGTCTGTAGCTACGAAGGCGAGGCCGGCCTCAAGCATTCGCTCGACCCTGTAGCCCGTCGCGCTCTCGAGAGCGAAAGCCACGGGAATCCCCAGAGCTATCTCAAGCGTGTTGCGGTGTTTCGCCATGGTCTTCACCGTCGCACTCTCGATGGGGGAAGCCATCACGAACGGCACGCCGAAGGCGGTCCACCGCTCAAGGGAGTACAACCCCCTCAGATACAGGGGAAGCCCCGTGACGTCAACGGGCTCACGCTCGACCCTCGTATGCAGCATCTTCTCAACGAATTCCCGCATGTCTCGCCTCCTTTGTAACATGCTATTTTGAAATGTAACATTATTAATGTTACACGGCAAACTATTTAGTTACATTTATAGATCTCCTGTGAATACTTCCGTTTCAAAGCCGGCAAGAACCAAAGCGAGCGCAAGCGGCGTGTTCTTCACACTCGCCAAGACCGCCGACAGCTACGAGATTGCCATCTTGCTCTTTTGATACAGGTATCGCTCTGGCGATAGCGTGCTATACTATCACCAGAGCGATACCTGTTAGGAGGCTCGCGTGGAACTGTGGCATGGTTCTCAGAAAATCATTGAGACTCCCCAGCTTGGCCTAGGGAAAGTCCATAACGACTATGGACAGGGATTCTATTGCACAGAGAGCTTCGACCTTGCAAGGGAATGGTCATGCTCGCGTGATGCCGATGGCTTTGCGAATCGCTATGAACTCGATATGGCCGATCTCAAAATTCTCGACCTGCTATCGCCGCAATATTGCGTCCTGCATTGGATAGCGTTGCTTGTTGAGCATCGTTCTTTTCGCAAAGATACCGCCATTGCCGCGGGCGCATGCGAATATCTCCACAATCATTTTCTACCTGACACTAGAGCTTGCGATGTGATTAGGGGATGGCGCGCGGACGACTCGTACTTTAGTTATGCCAGAGCTTTTGTGAACAATACGATTACCGTCGATCAGCTTGGTCGATCTATGAGGCTCGGTAACCTGGGAGAGCAGATTGTGCTCAAAAGCGAGCGCGCGTTTAAGAGTATTCGTTTTGCAGGATTTGAACGTGCGCCGCAAGCTCTGTATGGTCCATTGGCCAAGGAGCGAGATGAAGCGGCAAGGGCGCAATATCGGGAGCTACTTGCCGAAAATCCATTTGAGGGAATCCGTATCGTCGATATCATTCGAGAGGGGATGACGGACGATGATCCACGCCTACAGTGAGATGTATCTCGAGGATGCCATGAGAACGCTGGGCGAGGCGGTCGATTTTGCCCTCTGTGACCAAGGGCTGACTCCGGCCGAGTTGACGGCCATCCTGTCGAACGCTTTTGAGATGAAACAGTTTGAGCGCGGTGCGCCTCGCGTCGTCTGCGGCATGGCGGGCGACGAGCTCGCGCGCGATATTATCGCCCATGCGGGACTGATCCCCGTCGAATGCAGGGAGACCTATCCGTTTGACCGTTCGTCTCAGTATTGGGCGGGCTGGGTTTTGGCCTATGCGCAATGGATGAGCAGCTTGTGTTTTAGCGACCTGTTTGAAGTCGCCCCGCTCGATTGGATAATCGGCTCGTACCATCCGCTTCACGAGGCCTCCGAAGACAAATTCGCCCAGATTGTCATTGATAAATGGAACAACGCCCAGGCAGACAAAAAGGGTCTCAAGGCGGCACGAAAGTCAGCCGGACTAACGCAAAAACAGCTCGCCGCCCAATCGGGGGTTAAGCTTCGCGCCATACAACTCTACGAGCAGAACCAACTCGACCTACGCCGCGCCTCGGTTTCCTCGGCATTGGCGCTTGCAGACACCCTAAACTGCACCATCGAAGACCTCGTCTGGCAACCGATTGCTCTGGAGTACGACTCGCAGGCTATTTCATCTGTAAAGCTATAGAGGAGTCAGACATGCCTTGGAGCTATGTTCAACAAGATGACGGCGCTGATTGCGTTGCTCAAGAAGATCAATCAACTGCGCGCGTGGCAAATTCAGCATCACCGATTTTGCTCGGCGGCGCCACGTCAATCGATGAAGCTGTTCGGCTGACCATTGAGGGCATGCCCAACGCGCTCAGGCTCTTGGAGAACTCATGACGGCGGTCGCGCCGCGCCGGGCACATCCGTTCGCGCCGCTCGTGCTCGATGATGCCGGTTCGCTTGAAGCTATGGCCGAGGCCGTGATGCGCCTACACAGCACGCTGATGACGGTCGGACGCTGCTATACGACCGACGCTACAGGCGACCGGGCCGCGCACGAACTCGGACGCGTCGAGTCCGTGCTTGCGGGTGCGTTCTGTACGATATTCGACCAATCGCCGGCCGATCGCTTCGCAGACGTCTTTGACCAGGTCACCTACGTGGCCGAGCACATGGTCAAGGACCACATCTTTGAGAACGGCAACAAACGCACCAGCCTTGTCTTTGCGTTGTCCGTCTTAAGGTTCGCCGGCACTCCGGTCGAGCTAATCGACAGCCCCGAGCCCAAAGACAACCAGTACTACGTCTGGATCCAAGACCTCGTTTCTAGTAACCGCACGACCAGCGAGCTCGCCGAAGAGCTGCGCCGCGGTTGCTTTGCGGGCACGGACGACCCGTCGCCCGTATAGAATCTAAGCATCCGCACGCCAGCTATGAAATGGATTGGACACCACATGGAAATCCCTAGCACCCTGTGCAGCAATGTCTACGACTTTGCGTTTTGCCCCGAGCCCTGTTACGACCGCCTGGTCGACCTCGCCGATCCCGAGGACTGGGGTCCTAGCAACCGCATCCTCAAAAACTACTTGTCGTTTTCGTTTAGCCGCGCGGTATTCCTGACCGAGCGCGACGTGGACCAGACCGCACAGTCCAACCTGCCGCTGGTGTTCGACGACGACCGCTGCCTGTTCAACACCGGCCTGTACACACGCCGCTACGAGACCATCTACGGTCTGTTTGAGCCCAACACCAAGCCCGATGCGCGCCAGCGCTGGTTTTTGAAGGGCTTCTTTAAGGAAAGCGACCCCATGCTGGTCTCGTTTGAGTACCTGCCGTGCCGCGTGCGCTTTACCGAGGACCCCTCCGAGCTGGTCTTTGACTACCGCCTGCCCATCCGCTCCAACATCGACCACATTTTGGGCGACGAGGAAAACCTTACGCGCATTCCCGCCAGCCTGATGGGGGAGGGCAACTCGCTGCTGCTGCGCCGCGCCTTTGAGGGCGCCGTCGTCGAGGCCGCCCGCCGCGCCGCCGCCAACTACACGCTCGCGGTGCCGCAGTTCTACGGCGGCCGGATCCAACTGCTGCTGCCGCTGTGCCTGACCGGCGACAAGCCCGAGCTGGCGCTAACCATCCAGCGCGAGGACGGCTTTTACGCCGCGCGCACCTGTCTCACGCTCGACATGGCCTACAACAACGCGCGACTTATCTGTCGCCCCGAGACGTCGTGGATCAAGCGATAAAGGGCGATTGAACTGCTGGTTTGTCGGTTGCCCTGATTGCGGCGCCGTGGTCTGTGCCCACGATTACGTCAACGATTTTAAAATCGGGGGCAAAAAGTTCTTGGTAAACCACGCGTGGCTATGATAGTATCTCTTTTGCCGAAAGGCGACGGGCGATTGGCTCAGGGGTAGAGCATATCCTTCACACGGATGGGGTCACAAGTTCGAATCTTGTATCGCCCACCATCAAAAGCACAGGTCAGAGGTATTAAGCCTTTGGCCTTTTTCTTTTTGACACCAAGGGTGACACCAAAAACAAATCGTAGTCGTCTAAGGCGTCATTTTTTCGCACCCTTTTTACTGACGCCATTGCCCGTTTTGCATAAAACGCATGCGTATTTTCATTGAATTCCCCCTGTGATCCGAGCGCAAATGTGGAGACAGGGACCACATGCCCAGAGCGCCTTCCAGCGGATATCTATCTCACGACGGTTTTTCGGCGGAACTCGTCAAGCTTTTGGTTTGCTTCCGGTACTTACCCGCATGATGCCCCGGTAGATAATCGGCCATGCCCGCAATCCGCACGGCCTACGGCCGATACCAGGGGAGACGCAAATGGACGAAATCGTCTGCGCAAACACCGCATTCCGCTACTGGCGCTGCCCACCGCAGGTGCGCGATCTCTACCCACGCCTACCCAACTCCGAAGACGGCTGGCGAGCCCTAGCCCAAGCCCCTTTCGTAACCGACGTCCTCAAGACCCCGATTATTACTGTTGCTTCACCAGGTTGCTGTAATCATCACTCGGGATTGCGCTCCACTATTCGCTGGGAAGGAGTATCGGATGCCGGCACCACAATCGACACTCATTTAGGCTTTAGTGTCACCAATCCGCTTAACACGTTATTTACTATGACACGTTTTGTGCCTCAAATAGATCTCGTGCTTGCCATGTACGAACTTTGCGGCTGGTTTTCTGTTTTCGAGCCGACTCCCGCGGCCGAAATGCAGTTAAAAAAGGCGGTAGAGGAGAATAGCAATTCCAGCACGCAGGATCTATTCGAGCTTGAAGAAGACGAAGACGAGGTACCTTGGAAACGAGTTTACGCCCGCGCAACCGTAATGACCCTAGATAATGACGGCCAAACGAACAAACGTGAGGACGGAAGAGAGGTTACGAGACTCAAAGGAACTTCTCTTTGGATGAGAAAGCCGCTCATCGAACTGAGCGACCTGTATCGATTCGCCGACAAGGTCAAAAGTCAAATGTGGGGAAAGCAGTTTTATGATGCCGCTCAGCAGGTTATCGGCATTGCTGCGTCTCCACTCGAGGTCGCGGGAGTCCTGCTTCTAAGCCGCTCTCGACGTCTAGGTGGTGCAGGATTCAGATATGTGTACCTCAACGATTTAACCCCTCTATCCGTAGCAGCCCAAAGCATCGCAGGTCAAAAGGTTTGCTACGGCGATATCGTGATCGTAAACCCAGTCCTAATGAAGGCGGTAATTATCGAGATCCAAGGTGAAGTCATCCATGGATCAGGCGCGGTACTTGACCACGATGCAGAGCGCATGACTGCACTGCAGAGTATGGGATTCGACGTATTCCTGGTGACCCACGATATGCTAAATGACAAAATGCAGCTAGACACAATAGTCAAAAGCGTCTGCAGTCGCTTGGGGATTCGATATAAAGCCAAATCCGAGACAATGAAGCGCGCCGAGACGCGATTGCGAGCAAATGTTTTGTGCAACTGGTTGGAAATTGGAAATTAGCCGGCGACAAGGCGCTAGAACTACCTAGTTTGCCTGCCTTGTGAATTAGTGCCATTTCAAAACTATGCCGGATTACGGGGCTGGACCCGGACCGGCCGTCCATACCCTGAATTTCACGGAATGAGCAAGTCGTCTACCTGCGGTTTTGATTTTACCAATTACGGCATGCTCGGGAGTTCCCGGACTAGCCCCGTATTCTGACATAGTTTTGAAATCGCCGAGCGGGCGGGAGCGCGGTTGGCCCCGATAATGTGCCCGGCGCCGGCGGGATAGCCGTTGAGCGAATGGAGGCCCGCGCCGCGAAAGCGAAAAACGGCGGGCGGCTGGATTCGAGATGTCCCGAGGGCGCCGGAGGGGAGGGCGGCGGCGTTGCCCCCGCGGGCGGAAAGGGGCATCGCGGGCCCGCTTGGGGCCGAGGGGCCCGCGATGCCCGCGCCCCCGCGCCGACGCCCGCGAAAGTTTTTCCAAAATTGTCCTTGCATCGGCGGGGGAGTTCCCGTATAGTACTTCTTCGCACGGGGGCGTAGCTCAGCTGGGAGAGCGCTTGACTGGCAGTCAAGAGGTCAGGGGTTCGATCCCCCTCGTCTCCACCCGAGCATTGAATGAGGCTCCAACGCAAGTTGGGGCCTTTTTTCATATAGGCACACAAGGTCAAAGGCGGCACCATGATCCTCCTGGTCGACAAGATCGAAAAAAGCTTCGGCGCGCGCGTCCTCTTTAGCGGCGCGTCCTTCCAGATCAACCCCGGCGAGCGCTTTGCGCTCGTGGGACCCAACGGCGCCGGAAAAACCACCATGCTCAAGATCATCATGGGCATCGACAGCCCCGACGCCGGCCAGGTCCAGTACTCCAAGGACTGCCAGGTGGGCTATCTCGAGCAGGAAACCAACCTGGAGAAAAAGGACACCACCATTCTTGCCGAGGTCATGGCAGCCGCCAAGGAAATCCGCCGCATGGGCGAGCGCGCCAACGAGCTGCAGGCCCAGATCACCGAGCTCTCCGAGCAGGGTAAGGACCTCGATGCACTCCTTAACGAGTATGGCCAGGTCCAGGACCGCTTTGAGCACCTGGGCGGCTACGAGCTCGAGAGCAACGCACGCAAGATCCTGTCCGGCCTGGGCTTTAAGGTTACCGACTTTGAGCGCCCGTGCTCCGAGTTCTCGGGCGGCTGGCAGATGCGTATCGCGCTGGCTAAGCTCTTCCTGCGCCACCCAGACCTGCTGCTGCTCGACGAGCCCACTAACCACCTGGACCTCGAGAGCGTCCAGTGGCTACGCGGCTTTATCGCCAACTACGACGGCGCCGTCCTCATCGTCAGTCACGACCGCGCCTTTATGGACGCCTGCGTCGACCACGTCGCCGCGCTCGAGAACCGCCGCGTGACCACCTACACCGGCAACTACAGCAGCTACCTCAAGCAGCGCGAGGACAACCTGGAGCAGATGCGCGCCAAGCGCGCCGCCCAGGAGCGCGACATCGCGCACATGCAGGTCTTCGTCGACAAGTTCCGCTACAAGCCCACCAAGGCCGCCCAGGCCCAGGAGCGCATCCGTAAGATCGAGCAAATCAAAAAGGAGCTCGTCATTCTGCCCGAAGGCCACAAGCACATCGACTTTAAGTTCCCCGACCCGCCGCGCTCGGGCGACATGGTCGTGGGCTTGGAGGGCGTTTCCAAGTCCTACGGCAACAAACATATCTACAGCGATATCGACCTCAAGCTCTACCGCGGCGAGCACGTGGCGCTCGTCGGCCCTAACGGCGCCGGCAAGTCAACGCTCATGAAGATCATCGCCGGCCTGGAGCCGCCTACCACCGGCACGCGCGACCTGGGCACTAACGTGGGCGTGGCCTATTACGCCCAGCACGCGCTCGAGGGCATGACCGAGTCCAACACCGTCCTGCAAGAAATCGACACCGTCACGCCCAAGTGGACCGTGCCGCAGCAGCGCAGCCTGCTGGGCGCCTTCTTGTTTAGCGACAACGATGCAATCGAAAAGCAGGTCCGCGTCCTCTCCGGCGGCGAAAAGGCGCGCCTGGCGCTCGCCAAAATGCTCGTGGCCCCCGAGGCGCTCCTGTGCCTGGACGAGCCCACCAACCACCTGGACATCGACTCGGTGGACATGCTCGAGAACGCCCTGCAAAACTTCCCCGGTACCATCGTGCTTATCAGCCACGACGAGCACTTAGTACGCGCCGTGGCCAACCGCATCATCGACATCCGCGACGGCAAGGTCACGGTCTACGACGGCGACTACGACTACTACCTCTACAAGCGCGAGGACCTCGCAGCCCGCGCCGCCGCCGAGGCGTCAGGGGAGAGCGCGCCGGCCGCGGCCAAGCCCACCAAAGCCAACGCCGCTCAGACCAACAGCCCCGCTGCGGCCCCCAAACCTGCCGAGGGCAAAAAAACCAAGGAGCAAAAGCGCGCCGAGGCCCAGGCCCGTGCTGCGCTCAACAAAAAGCTCAAGGGCGTGCGCAACCAGCTTAAGAAGATCGAGGCAGAGCTCGACAAAAAGCGCACCCGCTATGACGAGCTTATGGAATTGATGGCAAGCGAAGAGCTTTATGCCGATCAGGACAAGTTCAACGCCGCGCTGGGGGAATATAACGGCCTTAAGCAAGAGCTGCCCAAGCTCGAGGACGAATGGCTGGAGCTTTCCACCCAGATTGAAGAGGAGACCGCGCGTGAACTCTCGTAAGGCCGCTGCCGTGGCGATGAGCATCATCGCCATCGCCTGTCGCATCTGCGGCATCTTTATGAGCGCGATGGCCGTGCTGCTGTGCTTTAACGGCCTCACCGCCAAGCTGCAGATTGTGGGCTTTGTCGTCGAGCTTTCGCGTGCACTGCCGAGCGCCATCGCCGGCTACGGCGTCATCACGTCGCCCTTTGGCGGCGTGTTCCGCTTGGATTACGCCATCGTGTCCGTCATCCTGTTTGTGGCCGACTACCTGCTCACGCGTGCTTCGCGCCGCGTCCGCTAGGGGATCGACATGTCCAGCAGCTACTTCATGAACCTGCTCGCCAGCGCCGTCGCCGTCATCGTTGGCATCGTCATCCACGAAAGCGCGCACGCCGCCGCGGCCTGGGCGCTCGGCGACAAGACGGCCCGTTCGCGCGGCCGCGTCTCACTCAACCCGCTCAACCACATCGACCCGTTCGGCACCATTCTCCTGCCGCTGCTGATGCTCGCGGCCGGCGGCCCGGTGTTCGCCTTCGCCAAGCCCGTGCCCGTCTACCTCAACAACCTCAAGCACCCCAAGCGCGATGAGGTCCTGGTGAGCGCGGCCGGCCCCGCATCAAACATCGCGCTCGCGTGTCTCGCAGCCGCCCTCATGCATGCGGCATACGGCAACCTCTACGCCAGCATGTCCTTTGCCGTGGCGTCCCAAATCATGAATTTCGGCGCCACGGTTATCGTGGTCAACCTGTCGCTCGCGTTCTTTAACCTCATTCCGATCCCGCCGCTTGACGGCTCGTCGATTATCGTCCCGTTCCTCAAGGGCAAGGCGCTCGCTAACTACTACCGCCTGCAGCAATACGCCATGCCGATCCTTATCATCGTGCTGTACCTGCTGCCTATGTGGACCGGCATCGACGTGATCGGGCGCTATTTCGACGTTACCGTGTATCCGCTGGCCGAGTGGCTGCTCAACTTCGCAATCGCAGGCATCTAGGGTAAACTTACTGGTCGACCGTGCAAAACGGTCGCAACATGCACCCAAACCGCGCCGCGAAGGCGCCGTCAAAGGAGGTCGAAGATGTCGTATCGCGTGTCGACGCAGGTCTACAGCGGACCGTTCGACCTGCTGCTGCAGCTGGTAACCCGCCAAAAAGTTGATATCGGCGCCATCTCGATCAGCGAGGTGGCCGAGCAATACCTTGCCGAGGCCGAGCGCATCGAAGCGCTGGACCTGGACGTAGCGAGCGACTTTTTGCTGGTCGCGGCAACCCTTTTGGACATCAAGGCCGCCTCGCTGGTGCCCCAGGAGGCCCCAAACAAAACCCTCGACGATGAAGAGGACGACGATGAGCTCGAGGAACTCAGCGCGCTCGACGGCGACGCCCTGCGCGAGGTCCTGATTCAGCGCCTGATCGCCTACAAGCAGTTTAAGGGCGCAGCGGCAGCCCTTGGCGCGAGGATGCAGGCCGAGAGCCGCATGCATCCGCGCGTGGCCGGCCCCGACCCCGAGTTCCTAGGCCTTATGCCCGACTACCTGGCCGGCATCACCATGCGTGGCCTCGCCGTCATCTGCGCCGACCTGGATGGCAAGCGCCAGACCTTCCTGCTGGAAGCCGAGCACGTGGCACCGCATCGCGTGCCGCTCGACCTGACGGTGGCCTCGGTCGACCGCTTTACCATGGCGCACCAAACCTGCACCTTCCGCGAGCTGCTGGACGGCGACGCCACCACCGAGCAGCTCGTCGTCACCTTCCTGGCCATGCTCGAGCTCGCCAAGCGCGGCTCGCTCACGCTGAGCCAGGACGAGATCTTCGGAACCATTCAAATCAACCGCGTCGAGGGCGCCGAGGCATACGTGCCCGGCGAGGGCCCCGAGCTCACCGAATAGGAGCCGCAACCATGTCAACCCTTTCCACGCTGGAGGCAAACAGCCTCAAAGGCGCCCTCGAGGCGCTTCTGCTGGTGTCGAGCGACCCCGTGAGCGCACCCGCGCTGGCAGGTGCGTTGGATATCGCCCCGGGCGAGTGCGCGTCTCTTTTGGCCGAGCTCAAGGTTGAGTACGAGGAGGCCAACCGCGGCTTTCAGCTGCGCGAGGTTGCCGGTGGCTGGCGCCTGTTTACACACCCCGCCTACCACGACGTGGTCGAGGCCTATGTGCTGAGCTGGGACACGCAAAAGCTGTCGCAGGCGGCGCTCGAGACCCTGGCCGTCATCGCTTACCACCAGCCCGTCACGCGCGAGGTGGTCAAGGGCATCCGCGGCGTCAACTCCGACGGCGTCATCGCGTCGCTCGTGGACAAGGGCCTGGTGCGCGAGCTCGGCCGCGACCCCGAGCGCGGTCAGGCCATCATCTACGGCACGACCAACGCCTTCTTGGAAAAGTTCGGCCTGCGCTCCACCCGCGACCTGCCCGATCTGGAGCAGTTTGCTCCCGACGAGCAGTCGCGCCAGTTTATCCGCGAGCGCCTGAGCGGCCGCAGCATTCAGTCCACGCTCGAGGAGCAGGCCGAGGACCTGGACGAAGAGCGCGAACTGATCGATACCGATGTTGAGGACACCGATGGTGAGGAGCTTCTGCCCACCGGTGACACCTCGGAGGATTTGCATGACGAGGACTAACGACGCAGGGGAGACGCACGCCACAACGCCCGCGAGCGACGCCCAGCACGTCTACCCGCATACCATGCGCCTGCAGCGCTTTTTGGCGCGCGCGGGCGTGGCGAGCCGCCGCGGATCGGAGGACCTGATGACCGCTGGCCGCGTAACCGTTAACGGCCAGGTCGCGACCGAACTGGGCACCAAGGTCGATGTGGATAGCGACCATATCGAGATCGACGGCATGCCCGTCAAGCTCAACCAGGGCGCCGTGTACCTGATGCTCTACAAGCCGACCGGCTACCTCACCACCATGAGCGATCCGCAGGAGCGTCCCTGTGTGGCGGACCTGGTTCCCCGCGACCGATTTCCGGGCTTGTTCCCAGTGGGCCGCCTGGACCGCGACACCACGGGACTCTTGCTCTTTACCACCGACGGCGACCTGTCGCAGGACTTGCTGCACCCCAGCAAGCACGTTTACAAGACCTACCAGGCGCTCGTGGACGGCAACCTGACCGATCGCGACTTGGAACCACTCCGCCGTGGCATCGAGCTCGACGACGGCTTATGCCAGCCGGCAATCTGCCGCGTCATTAACGCTCGCGAGGCCGAGGCGGTGGCCCCACAGGGCATCAAGCCCGGCACCACCGCCGTTGAGGTCATCATCCGCGAGGGCCGCAAGAACCAGGTCAAGCGCATGCTGAGCAAGATCCACCACCCGGTGATCCGTCTGCACCGCTGCAACTTTGCCGGTCTGGAGCTCAAGGACGTGGCCAAGGGCTCGTGGCGCGAGCTCACCGATCGCGAGGTGCAGATCCTCAAGGCCGGCGGCATCCCGCCCAAGCAGGCCAGCTCCAAACGCGGCACCGCGCCGGCGACTAACACCGCTAGTCGCACGCGTCACCACGGCAGCCACGGCTCCGCGCCCAAGCGCAACACCTACCGCGAGCGCTACACGGACTAGCCAGTCCGCCAAGCCGCAGCTCCCGCGTCCCATACCAGCACGTCAACCACCGAAAGGAAGCATTGCATGATCGTCGCCATCGACGGCCCCGCCGGATCCGGCAAGTCCACCATCGCCAAGGAGATCGCCCGCCAGCTGGGCTTTAACAAGCTCGACACGGGCGCCATGTATCGCGCCGTCACCTTCGCCGCGCTCGACCGCGGCATCGACCTGGACGACGAGGCGGCCATCGACGCCCTCGCCGAGCAGATCGAGATTCGCTTTACCAACGGTACCGGCGAGGACACCCGCCTGACCATCGACGGCAAGGACGCCTCGGCTGCCATCCGCACGCCGCAGGTGGACGCCAACGTGTCCAAGGTCTCGGCCTACCCGGGCGTGCGCGCGGCCATGCTCATCCATCAGCGCCGCGCCGCCGAGGACCGCGATATCGTGGCCGAGGGTCGTGACATCGGCACCGTAGTGTTCCCCAACGCGCAGGTCAAAGTCTTCCTGACCGCCGACCCGCGCGAGCGCGCCCGTCGCCGCGTGCTGCAGCGCCACCAAAACGACGCCCAGCCGCTCAGCGACGCACAGCTCGAGACCGAGGTCGACGAGACCCTCGACGCCCTCAAGCAGCGCGATAAGCTCGACAGTAGCCGCGAGGTCGCGCCGCTCGTGCCCGCCGAGGACGCCGTGCACGTCGACTCCACCGCCCACACCATCGACGAGGTCGTCCACATTATCGAGGACCTCATCAACCAAAGGAGGTAGCCCATGCGCCTGTTTAAGCAGACGCCCGAGGATTACTACAACGCCCCCTACGACGAGTTTCCGGTGCTCATCCGCGGCACCGTCGCTGTAGTCATGGGCATCCTTTGGGTCTTCTCAAAACTCATGTGGCGCTGGAAGGTAGAGGACGCCGATCTGCTGTTTGAGCGCCAGGAAGGCCGCGGCAGCGTGGTCATCTGCAACCACACCTCGATGGCCGAGCTCCTGGCCGTAGAGACCGCGCTGTTCTTTGGCGGCCGCCGCATTCGCCCCATCTTTAAGTCTGAGTTTGCCAAGTCCAAGATCGTGCGCTGGGCCTTTAGCCGCGTGGGTGGCATTCCCGTCGAGCGCGGCACCGCCGACATGAAGTGCCTGCGCGCCGCCCAGCATGCGCTGCAGCGCGGCGAGGACGTCTTGATCTTCCCCGAGGGCACGCGCATCCGCTCGCGCGAGATCAAGCCCGAGGTCCACGGCGGCTTCGCGCTCATCGCCCAGATGGGCAAGGCGCCCGTCAACCCGCTCGCCATTTGTGGCTGGTCCGACATTACGCCTGCGGGCAAAAAGCTCATGCGCCCCAAAAAGTGCTGGATCCGTGCCGGCAAGGCCATCTCGCTTTCCGACGCTCCGGCCGAGCTAAAGCGCAAGGAGCGCCTGGCATGGTTTGAGTCCGAAGCCATGAGTCGCGTCTACGCCTTGCGCGATGAACTGTGCGCCGAGCACCCGGGTAGGTTCTAGCCATGCGCGAGGATGTTATGAATACTGCCAAGGCTGTGTCCGGCAAGGCAGACGCCCCAACCATTGAAATCGCTGCCCACGCCGGCACCTGCTACGGCGTGCAGCGCGCGCTCGATATGGCCCTGGCGGCCGCCCCGCAGGCGGGGGAGACCGCTCAGGTCCACACCCTGGGTCCGCTCATCCATAACCCCATCGTGGTGCGCGAGCTTGCCGAGGCAGGCGTCGGTCTGGCCGACACCCTGGACGATGCCGCATCGGGCACCGTGATCATTCGCGCGCACGGTGTGGTGCCGCAGGTGATTGAGGCAGCTCGCGAGCGCGGCCTCGACGTGGTCGATGCCACCTGCCCCTACGTCAAGAAGGTCCATGTGGCGGCCGAGCGCCTGGTGCGCGAGGGCTATCGCGTGCTCGTCGTGGGCGAGCCGGGCCATCCCGAGGTTGAGGGCATCCTGGGCCATGCCGGCGATGACGCGCAGGTCGTGAGTTGCGCCGCCGATGCGGACGCGCTGCCGCTCAAAGGCAAGGTAGGCCTGGTTGTGCAGACCACCCAAACCGCGCAGAACCTGGCCGAGGTTGTAGCCTCCATCACCCCGCGCGTGCAGGAGCTGCGTGTGATCAACACCATCTGCGCCGCCACGAGCGAGCGACAGCAGGCAGCAGCCGCACTTGCCAACCGCTGCGACTGCATGGTCGTGGTGGGCGGCAAGAACTCGGGCAACACCCGCCGCCTGGCGCAGATTTGCGCCGATGTCTGCGAGCGCACACATCACATAGAGGAAGCTTCCGAGCTACAGGCCGCGTGGTTTACCGACGCTCACCACATCGGCATCACCGCCGGAGCCTCCACCCCGCAAGAACACATCGAGCGCGCCGTCGAGCGCATCAAGGAGCTTTGCCGCTAATCATGGACCAGACCGTACCCGCATACGCCGCCGAGGTGGCCGATTACGGGCGCAGCCGCGACCCCGAGCCGGGTGAGGGCGCGCTCGTTAAAAACGTGCGCCCCGAATCGCCCGCATGGGATGTGGGTATCGAGCCGGGCATGCGCGTGCTCACGGTCAACGGCGAGCAACTGACCGATATGATCGTGTGGCTATGGGAGGCAGATGACGACACCGTCGAGCTGGAGGTTTTCGATCCGCGCGACGGCACCGTCACCCCCGTCGAGCTTGACCGCTTTCCCGGCGAGGACTGGGGCCTTGAGTTCGATGGCCCCATCTTCGATGGCATGCGTACCTGCGTAAACGCCTGCGTGTTCTGCTTTATGACCATGCTGCCCAAGGGCGGTCGCTCCACGCTCTATATCCGCGACGACGACTATCGCCTGAGCTTTTTGCAGGGCAACTTTGTCACGTTGACCAACCTCACCGACGAAGATGTTCAAAACGTCATCCAACGCAACATGAGCCCCATGAACGTGTCGGTCCATGCCGTAAGCCCCGACGTTCGCCGC
>URNU01000005.1 GCA_900549275.1 uncultured Collinsella sp.
AGTTGTAGTACAAGAATTCGCCTTCGTTTAGCTTGTCTTACTGTTTGGCTGTATTTTGAGTCCTTCTTTTGTATTTGCGCGATAATAACTCCCATTGGCGTTAGGGAGGACTTGATGTTTACCGTTTTTGTCTTGGGCAATATTGCTTCGGGTAAGTCGACTGCCTGCCGCCATCTCGAATCTCGTGGCGCCATGCTTATCGATTTGGATGAGCTTGCCAAATCGCTGTATGTGCCAGGCTCCGATATCGTCAATGCCCTCGCGGAAGAATTCGGTTGGGACATTCTGGACGGGGAGGGTGGCATTCGCCGCAATGTCCTCGCTGCTCGAGCTTTCGCTTCTCCTGATACAGTTGCGCGGCTCAATGGTATCGTTCATCCAGTTCTCATCGAACAACTGTCACTGAGGATTCTTGATCCGGTTTGCTGCACGGTTTCGTCCCCCCGTTATCCCTTTGCGGTTGTCGAGGTTTCTGCTCCGACTGGTTTTGAGGACGCTTTTGGCCTTGCTGATGAAATTGTGGTTATCAGCGCTCCTTTAGCAGTTCGTCGCGAGCGTGCCGTTCATCGTGGTATGGAGCCCTCTGATTTTGATGCTCGCTCTGCATGCCAACCTGATGAGGCTTCGCTTTGCAATCTCGCTACGACGGTAATCGATAATGCGGCAGGCGATAATTCGCTCTTTGAACAACTGGACGCATGGCTTGCGCGCCATGGCTTCGGGGATGTAGCGGATAAGGAGGAGGCCGATGTCTAAGACACGTTTCTTTACGTGGTATCGCGTGGCGTCACTTGCCGTTGTGTTCGTCTTCGGCCTTATCTCCCTCGTGTATTCGTATGCTCCTGCTGCTTTCTTTAAGCCCCTGTATCCGATTGACTACGAGGTGTATGTAAAGCAATCCAGCATTTCGCATAACCTGGATCCGTATCTGGTGTGCGCTGTCATTAAGTCGGAATCGAATTGGGATCCCGAGGCCGAGTCGAGTCAGGGTGCTCAGGGATTGATGCAGCTGATGCCCGAGACTGCCCAGGATATGATCGCCAAGGGCCTTGTCGACGGTGGCGAGTATTTGGCCGACAACCTTAACGATCCGGCTACGAATATCGAGTTTGGCTGCGCATACCTCTCGTATCTTCTAACCTATTTCAACGGGTCGACGGACAGTGCCATTGCCGCCTATAACGCCGGCATGGGCAATGTCGACGGATGGGCGCAGCAGAGCACGTCGCTTCATAATGCAATCACCTTTCCCGAGACGCAGGCTTATCTGATTCGCGTCAATAATGCCTGGGTTCGCTATAAGACCCTCTATCCCGACCAGTTCGTATAGGACTATGCCTGCCGCCTGCGTATACTGCAGATGTATGAGTTAGGAGTATCCATGGCGGATTTTGAAGTTGAGCGTGTTGGCGGAGAGCTCAAACGTTTTGGCGTTGAGGGCTCTGATGTGCCGTTTAAGGTCGTGTCTCCCTATGAGCCTGCCGGTTCCCAGCCTAAGGCCATTGAGTCGCTTGTGCAGGGCGTGAGGGACGGAGACCGCTATCAGGTTTTGCTGGGCGTGACTGGTTCGGGCAAGACCTTCACGATGGCAAAGACTATTGAGGCCCTGGGAAAGCCGACGCTGGTCATGGCCCCCAACAAAACCCTCGCTGCCCAGCTTGCGAGCGAGCTCAAAGAATTCTTTCCCAACAACGCCGTGGTCTACTTCGTCTCGTACTACGACTACTATCAGCCCGAGGCATATGTACCGCAGAGTGATACGTATATCGAGAAAGACTCCTCGATTAACGAAGAGGTCGAGATGCTGCGCCATCAGGCAACGGCATCGCTGCTTTCTCGACGCGATGTGATTGTCGTCGCATCGGTCTCGTGCATCTATGGCATCGGTTCTCCCGAGGACTATGCGGGCTTGGCACCGAACGTCGATAAGAAGGTGCCGCTCGAGCGCGATGACTTTATCCATGCGCTCATCGACATTCAATATGATCGTAATGACTATGATTTGGCGCGCGGTACCTTCCGCGTGCGCGGTGATGTCGTCGACGTGTATCCGCCTTATGCGGAGCATCCGTTGCGGTTTGAGTTCTTTGGTGACGAGGTCGAGCTGATTGCCGAGATCGACGAGGTCACCGGCGAGATGCTTCGTGAGTACGAGGCTATTCCCGTATGGCCGGCCTCGCACTACGTGACCGAGAAGCCGAAGGTCAAGGCAGCCTTGAAATCGATTAGCGAAGAGTGCGAGAAGCGCGTGGCGGAGCTCAAGGCGACTGACAAGTTGCTCGAGGCACAGCGTCTGCAGCAGCGCACCGATTATGATCTTGAGATGCTCGAGACGATGGGCTTTTGCAACGGCATCGAGAACTACTCGCGTCATCTGGACGGTCGCAAGCCGGGCGAGCCGCCGTTTACCCTGATTGATTACTTTCCCAAGGACATGCTCTGCATCATCGACGAGAGCCATGTGACGGTGCCGCAGATTCGCGGTATGCATGAAGGCGACCGATCGCGCAAAGTTACGCTTGTTGAGCACGGTTTTCGTCTTCCGTCAGCGCTCGACAACCGTCCGCTTCGCTTCGATGAATTTGAGGCAAGGATTCCGCAGTTTATCTACGTTTCGGCCACGCCGGGTGACTATGAGTTGCGCGTGAGTCAAAACGATGTTGAACAGATCATTCGACCGACCGGTCTGCTCGATCCCAAGATCGACGTTCGTCCAGTCCGGGGCCAGATTGACGATCTTGAGGACGAGATTCGCGAGCGCGTTGCCCGCAAGGAGCGCGTGCTGGTGACCACGTTGACCAAGCGCATGGCCGAGGATCTGACCGATCACCTGCTCGACGCTGGCATTAAGGTCAACTACATGCACTCCGACACGGCGACGATGGACCGTGTCGAAATCCTGCGAACGCTGCGCGAGGGCAAAATTGATGTTCTGGTGGGCATCAACCTGCTGCGCGAGGGCCTGGACCTTCCCGAGGTCTCACTGGTGGCAATTCTCGATGCCGACAAGGAAGGCTTCTTGCGCAACCGCCGTTCGCTGATTCAGACGATTGGCCGTGCGGCCCGTAACGCCGACGGCGAAGTCATCATGTATGCAGACGTTGTGACCGATTCGATGAAAGAGGCCATCGAGGAGACGCAGCGCCGTCGTGAGATTCAGATGGCATATAACGAAGAGCACGGCATTGTGCCCAAGACAGTGCGCAAGGCCATCAACGACATCTCAAGTTTTATTGCCGAGGCCGAAAAAACCGTGGGTTCCAAGGGGCGCTCGAAGGGCGACTCTCTTGGCCATGGCGCATTCTATACGCCCGATGAGTCGGGTGAGGGCGGCGTGCCGGAAACGGTGGCGCCCGAGCAGACACTTGCGGAGCAGTTGGAAGAACTGCCGCATGACGAGCTTGTGCGGATCGTCGAAACCATGGAAGAGGACATGCGTAACGCTTCTGCCGCCATGGACTTTGAGGAGGCGGCGCGCCTGCGCGATGCCGTCGTTCAGATTCGGGCGATGCTCGAGGGTGCGTCTGAGGACGAGACGATCGAGCGCTTACGTTCGCAGGCCCGCAAGGGTTCCACGTTCGCATCGGGCAGAAAACGCCAGGGTGCACGGTTTAAGAAATAGCGAACAGGCCCCGAGTTCCCTGTGGAGCTCGGGGCCTATGTCTTTTGCGCGCTGGAATTCGTGCGTTAGAGGTCTGCGATCAGGGCTTCAGCACAACGGATGCCATCGGTGGCGGCGCTCATGATTCCGCCGGCATATCCGGCTCCCTCGCCGCAGGGGTAGAGCCCCGGGGTCGATACGGCGTGGCATTCCCGGTCTCGAGTAACGGTGACCGGAGAGCTCGAGCGTGTCTCCACGCCGGTAAGAACGGCATCGGGGCGGTCGTAGCCTCGAAGTTTTTTTCCGAGTAGGGGAAGTCCTAGGCGGAGCGACTCGACGATATGCTGCGGCAGGGCTTCGTCAATTGCCGTCCAGGTCACACCGAGCGGATAGGTGGGCTTTACCTTTCCGGGCGCCTTGCTGGCGCGTCCTGCGAGAAAATCTCCGACGAGTTGCGCCGGTGCGTTCCAGTTGGAACCGCCCAGGCGATAAGCGGCCGCCTCACAGGCGCGCTGGAGCTCGATGCCGGCGAGCGGGTCATCGTTGGGAAGGTCCTCAGGCGTGACGTTAACGAGCAGGGCGGCATTTGCGTTGCGTCCGTCGCGGGCATTGAGACTGGCCCCGTTGACGCACAGATGGCACGGTTCTGAAGAGGCGGCGACAACCTGTCCGCCGGGACACATGCAGAATGAGAACACGCTGCGATCGTTGGGAAGATGGGCAACGAGCTTATAGGGGGCCGCTCCGAGCGCGGGATGACCCGCCGCGGGGCCATATTGCGCCCGATCGATATCACGCTGCGGGTGTTCGATGCGAACGCCCATGGCAAACGTCTTTTGAGCGAGGGCGACATCATGGGTTTTGAGAACCTCGAATACGTCGCGGGCAGAATGACCGCAAGCAAGGATGAGATGCTTTGTGTTGATTGACTCACTTGTCGTGTCCTGAGACGATCGGACGTCGATACCGACAATGGCACCAGATGTATCAGTGCGAATGTCAACGAGTTTCGTTCGATAGCGAACGGTCCCTCCGAGCTGTTCAATGCGCCGGGAGATGCTGGTAACGACGGCGGGGAGGATGTCGGAGCCAATATGCGGCTTTGCATCCCATAGAATATCGCGGGGAGCACCCGCTTCGACGAAGGTCTCGAGGACCAGCCGATGGGCTGGATTCTTGGTTCCCGTATTGAGTTTGCCATCCGAGAACGTGCCCGCGCCACCTAAGCCAAATTGAATGTTGCTCTCGGAATCCAGGATGCGTTCTTTGAGAAAAAGATCGATGGCCCGTGAGCGGCGAAGGGCCGGATCGCCGCGCTCGATGAGCAGGGGCTTGAGGCCTGCTTCAGCAAGGGCAAGTGCTGCAAAAAGGCCAGCGCATCCGGCTCCAACGACGATAGGGCGTTCGTTAGGCGCTGCGACAACGGGGGTGGGGAACGAGGGCGGCTCGACTTCTATCATGCGGATGCGCGAGCGGTCGTGGTCGGAAATACCATCGATAGCGATTTGTTCAAGACGAGGGGTCGACAGTTCGACGCGAAAGCTCAAGATAAAATGGACATCTCGTTTTTTGCGGGCATCGATTGACTTGCGATGGAGCTCGATAGTCTTGATTTGGGAGTCCTTGCACCGAAGGGCTCGCTTGGCAGCGCGTCTGCCAACGGCAAGGCAGGCGTTTTCGTCGCGAGCGTCATCAAGTGACGCATGGACTTGGGTGATTTCGATCATCGAGGTCTCCTTAGATGCAAGAAAGGGGCCGCCCGGAAAGTTCAGACGGCCCGATTGCATTTTGATTATAGACTGCGTTGCTACAGGCTGCTTGCAGCGCGAATCCCCGATATCCAAGCCCATGCAAGGTTGAAGCCGCCGCAGTCGGCGTCGATGTCGAGCGCTTCGCCGCAGACGTAAAGCGGGGCGCCTGTGGCGCCGCTCACGCAAAGATCGGGTGCCGAGACGCATTCGATAGATATGCCGCCACGTGTGACCTGTGCCGAGCGCTCCTCTGCCGTCCCTTTGACGGACAGTTTAAAGTGCTTGAGGATTGAGACCAGGTGGATGACATCGCGCGAGCCGGGATGGCACCGCTCGAATGCCGCACAGACGATGTGTGAGAGCTGCGGGGCGAGCATGCCGTCAAGCCAGTGGGAGTTTCGGGGCGAAAAATCGCCAAGCACTTTGGCGCGCCGATTGAGCGTATCCAGCAGCTCATCTTTGGAGAAATCTGGAAAGAAGTCGAGCAAAACAGTGTCGCCTTGGTTGATGCGGCGAGATAGGTTGAAGGCGGCGACGCCTGAGATGCCGAAGGCGCGGAACAGCACTTCGCCGTCTTCTTGCCAGAGCTCTTCGTGACTGCGCGAGAGCGTTAAGCGGGCTCGGACGCGCAGACCATCCAGAGTTTCGAGCGCCGTCTGGTCGCCGACGACAGATGCCGACACGGGGCACAGGACGGGGTGCAGGGGCGCCAAGGGAAGGCTAAATACCTCGGCGATGCCGGTAGGGTCGCCGCCCGTAGCGATAACCACGGCCCTTGCCTGCAGGGTATCGCTCGTGCGAGGAGTATCGGCTAGCGCCTTTCGAAGCGAACGGAGCTCCGTCTTTCGGTCGCCGTGCTTTTTGGGTTTGAGTACATGAGCGGGACGATTGATCCGAAGCGTCCAGCCTTCGGAAGCCTTATGAGCTGCGATGACGTTAGCCCCGCAGAGCTGGGTGATACCCAGGCGCTCGCATGCATTGAGAAGCGCATCGCGCACCGACTCGGCGCGAAGGGAGCGCGGGTATAGGCGGCCTTCCTCACAGATTGTCATGATGCCCAGCGAGGAGAAAAAACTCTCGAGATCTTGCTCGGGTTGGGGGCCCATGATGGATTCGACAAAGGCGGGGTGGTTATATTGTCGAATGTCGATGGATTCGTTTGAGAGGTTGCAGCGGCCGTTTCCGGTTGCGAGCAGCTTGAGACCGCAGGCGACGTCGCGCTCGATGACGCAGACGCTTTTGCCGATGCGTGCCGCCGTAATGGCGGCGGCGAGGCCCGAGGCCCCGCCGCCGACCACCAAGACGTCATAGAAGGCGCTTGCGTTCACTTAGGCCTCGTCTGTCTCGTGCGGGGCGACGGCCTCAACGGCGGAGACGGCTTGGGGCAGCATGCCGGCGGGCAGCGCGGTTTCGACCTCTCCCTTGTCGCAGGCTTCGGCGAGCGCGGGATCGATGGGCAACTGACCAAGGACGTCGAGATGATAGGTCTCGGCGACTTCGGGGAGCTTGCTCTTGCCGAAGACCTCGATCTTCTTGCCGCAGTCGGGGCACTCGATATAGCTCATGTTCTCGACAATGCCCAGAATCGGAACGTTCATCTTCTCGGCCATGTTGACAGCCTTGGCGACGATCATCGAGACTAAGTCTTGCGGGCTCGTGACGATGACGATGCCATCGACGGGCAGTGACTGGAAGACGGTGAGCGCGACATCGCCCGTTCCCGGAGGCATGTCGACCAACAGGTAGTCGATGGGGCCCCAAGAGGTTTCGCTCCAGAATTGCCTGATGGCGCCGGCGATGACCGGACCACGCCAGAGGACGGGATCGGTCTCGTTTTGAAGCAGCAGGTTGGAGCTCATGACCTTGACGCCGTGCTCGGAGATCTCGGGCAGCATGAGGTTGCCGAGGGCATGGACATGGCGTCCGCTCATGCCGAACATTTTGGGGATGGAGGGGCCGGTGATGTCGGCGTCGAGAATGCCAACCTTGTTGCCGCGGCGGGCAAGCTCGGTTGCGATGGCACCTGTCACAAACGACTTGCCGACGCCTCCCTTGCCGGAAAGCACGGCGATAACGCGCTTGACCTCTGACAGTGTATTCTCTTCAAATTGCGACGGCGTTGTTTGTCCGCCGGCTGCTTGTGCGTGCTCGCAACCCATATAAGACTCCTTATGAATTATGTTGGGACTAGGGTCCCACGATATGACACGAGCGTCATTGTACCCTCGTTTGCAAGCAAGAGTCATTCGTGGTGTACCTAGCTGTATGACCTCGGCTGTTTGATAGCAAGTCGTGAATAGTCGGGTCTATTGCACCTTTGTGGCAAACTCAAGATATTGGACGCGCTGTAGCTTGTCGATAGTTGATGTATAGGGGCTGTCTTCCGATTCGAGGTCATAACGCAGCCCGTCGGCGCCGAGATAGCCGGCGACGTTGACGGACGGTACGTCCGACCTTGTTGCAAGCAAGGCCTTTTGGTAGTCGGTGAGCGGGGCGCCGATCTTATTAAGGGTTATGGCTGCAATCTCGTTGGCTCCGACCGTATCGTAAACATTGAGTTCATTGTTGCCAGCGATTTCGTAGTTTGCCCAGACAAAATACGTTGATTGATGAATGCGGAAAGCGTGGCTCGTTGTGTCTTCCTGCGGATACAGCTCGTCGTTAAGACTTGTTGCGATACTGGGCTGATGGTCGCCAAAAAAGACGAGAACGACCGGTCGGCCGATATTGCGGAGTTCGTTGATAAAATACTCGAGATCTCGGTCGGATGCGTTGATGCAGGTCAGGTACGTATTGAGCATAGCATTGGTGTTCTCGCTGGCACCCTCGACCCAATAACTCGTAAGCTCTTCTGCGGGAACGGACCCGATTTCGTATCCGCCATGATTTTGCATTGTTACATCAAAGATGAACTGCGGGCTTTCGTCGGTTCTGAGCAGTTCAAGTATTTTGTCGTAGGTGACGTAGTCGCATACACCGTTGTGGTAATAGGGCACGTCTCCAAAATCGTCGATTGAAAGAAATTCTCCAAAGCCGAGCTGCTGATAGATTTTATCTCGGTGGTAGTTGACGGGATTTTGGGGGTGCATGGCGGTGGCGACGTACCCAAGCTCTTTAAGGTCTTTTGCCAGGCTATCAACATCGCTCATCTGATAAAGCTGATAGGGGATTTTGCCGACTCCGACAAAGGCCGTTGTGGCCCCCGTTAAAAATTCGAATTCGGAGTTGGCCGTTCCACCCCCTGTGACCGAGGCGAGCATGGTGCCGCGCACAAGTGTGTCGGGAAGGGAATTATAGAAGGTGGGGCCGAAGTATCCGGCAGCCTTGAGCTGTTCGAAGCACGATAGGTCGGTGAAACTCTCATTCATGACGGCAATGACCGTTGGTTTGATCTCTTTGAATTGGGCAACGGCCGCCGCGCGCTGCTCGCTCGAGCCATACGTGCTGTCGTAGGCAGCGGCGAGCTCCTGCTCGATGCTCTGCGCCTCATCGGGCGTATAGTCTTCGGGCTTCTCAATGGGCAACTCGTTGACCATTTCGGTGAACGAAGTGATAAAACCCTGAGACGCATACGTGGTGATGGGCTGCCAACGGTCAAATCCAAAATTCAGCGCCTGCTCCAAGTCGATGCTGGAAAAGCCCGAGAGCCCCACAACGGTCACTAGCAGAAAAGCGCAGAGGTTAGCGGCGATTGCGGGGAAGACATGGGTGGGCGTACAGAGCTTTCGCGGTCGGATAAGCGAAAGAAGCCCCAGGGAAATCTCCAGCAGGGCGAGAGAGGTTACGATTCCGGCGGTAAAGGTAAACTCGTATCCCTCGCTCACTTCCATTGCAGTGCCAAGGGCCAAGATATCGCTTGGCAGGATGGCTTCGCCTTTAAACGTTATGACGAAGTGCTCGGCAATGCCAAGGATGCAACAGACGACGGGCACGAGGGCCATGACGCCTCCATGACGCTGTCCCAGCAAATAAAGGGAGAGCAGAACCGTCGCGAGCAGCCCGACGGAAAACCCGAATGAGTTGGCGGGAATGCGATAGAACGTTTCGTTGCAGGCAATTTCGAGTGAAACGAACGAGAGCGCTGAAACAGCGGCGATGACAAGGATGTCACGGCAAATACAGGCAACTGTTCCCGTCGCAAGATCGGTTTGGTCGATAAGTCCCGAAACCAAGGGCTCGACAAGAAGTATGACGGCGGCGGCACCGAGCGCCGAATAAGAAAGGACCCATAGGGAGCTGTCCTCATTTACGAGCAATTGATTCGTAATCCATGCAGCTACAATGCCGAGCGGGATGAGGAGCGTCGCGCACCAAAAGACGCGGGCAATGGGCGGCTTTTCATTGTGTTTGATTGAAAAATACACGCGCACGACGACGGTGGCCACGATAAGGACGGCGATGAATATGGGCAGATTGGCCATGTCGCTCGAAGTGATTTCAAGGGGGATATCTTCGGTCATGGACGTTCCTCTGTTACAGCAAATTAAGTTCAGTATTAGATTACTGTAACCTTTCCACGGCATTTCGAGAAACAAAGCACCCGACACGCAAAGCAAAAGGTCTGCGAATCTTGTATTACGAACATCTGTGCGCGTTGAGTGCGTTAAACTCATCGACAGTGTGATTTGAGGTTATAGGAGGCAAGGAGCTTCCATGTCTGATTCTTCTATCGTTATTCGCGGCGCTCGTGAGCACAACCTCCGTGATATCGATGTTTCCATTCCGCGCGACCAACTCGTGGTCATTACCGGTCTTTCTGGCTCGGGCAAGAGTTCGCTGGCATTTGACACTATCTATGCCGAGGGCCAGCGTCGATACGTCGAGAGCCTTTCGAGCTATGCACGCCAGTTCTTGGGCCAGATGGACAAACCCGACTTGGATTCAATCGACGGCCTTTCGCCGGCGGTGTCGATCGACCAAAAGACGACGTCTAAAAACCCTCGCTCGACGGTTGGCACCGTAACCGAGATTTATGACTATCTGCGCCTGCTGTTCGCCCGTGTGGGCACCCCACACTGTCCCGAATGCGGCCGCGTCATTGAGCGCCAGACGACCGACCAGGTTGCCGACAAGGTCCTGGCGGCGGGGGAGGGTCGTCGTGCGTTTGTGCTGGCGCCGGTGGTGCGCGGACGCAAAGGCGAGTACGCAAAATTGTTCGAGGATCTTCGGGCTGAGGGCTTTAGCCGTGTGCGCGTTGACGGTGAAGTGCGCTCGCTCGACGACCCTATCGATCTGGACAAAAAGTTCAAGCACGATATCGAGGTCGTAGTCGACCGCATCGTGATTCGAGAAAACTCTCTGGGCCGCATCGCCGAGTCTGTTGAACAGGCGACCGCCTTGGCGCACGGTAATGTGAACGTATACATGCTGCCCGATCGCGATGCTCCCGAGGGAACCGAGGGCGAGCTGCTGGAATATTCGTTGGCTCTGGCGTGCCCGGAGCACGGGCACTCCATCGACGACCTACAGCCCCGCGACTTTTCGTTCAACGCGCCCTATGGTGCGTGTCCCGAGTGCGATGGTCTGGGCTTTAAGAAAACGGTCGATGCCGAGGCACTGATTGAGGACCCGTCGAAGTCGATTGCCGATGGGGTCTTTGGAAGTCTGTTCGGCAATTCAAACTACTACCCCCAGATCTTCGCCGCGGTCTGCAAGCACTTTAAGGTGAGCGCGGATACACCGTGGGAAGACCTGCCTCCGCGGGTGCGCCGTGCGTTTTTGGATGGCATGGGCGACAAGAAGATTTCGGTGGACTATCAAAAGCTCGACGGTCGTCGCAGCCAGTGGGACACCAAGTTTTCGGGCGTGCGCAATATCCTGTACGAGCGCTATACCGAGACGACCAACGAGAATACTAAGGCGCGCCTGGAGAAGTACATTCGCGAGGAGCCGTGCTCGAGCTGCCATGGCGCTCGCCTGCGCCCCGAGATGCTCGCCGTCACCGTGGGCGGCAAGTCCATTTATGAGGTTTGCTGCCTATCGTGCCGCGAATCGCTCGAGTTTTTTGAGGGCCTTGAGCTCACCGAGCGTCAACAATTTATCGGCGGTCGTATCGTCAAGGAAATCTTGGAACGCTTGCGTTTTCTGGTTGACGTCGGCCTTGATTATCTGACGCTCAATCGTGCTTCGGCGACGCTTTCCGGCGGTGAGGCGCAGCGCATTCGTCTGGCTACGCAGATCGGTGCTGGCCTCATGGGCGTTCTTTATATTCTGGATGAGCCTTCGATTGGCCTTCACCAGCGTGATAACGAGCGCCTGATTAAGACGCTCGAGCGCTTGCGCGACATCGGTAATACCGTTATCGTCGTCGAGCACGACGAAGATACAATTCGCGCTGCCGACTACGTGATCGATATGGGTCCCGGTGCGGGCGTTAACGGCGGACACGTGGTCGCCGCGGGAACGCCTGCCGATATCATGGCGTGTCCCGATTCCATGACGGGTGCTTATTTGACCGGCAAGCGGATGATCCGCGTGCCCGATGAACGCCGCAACCCCGGACGTGGCTGTCTTAAGATTACGGGCGCATGTGCCAACAACCTCAAAAACGTTACCGCCAAGATTGAGTTCGGTACACTCACAGTCGTTACCGGTGTTTCGGGATCGGGCAAGAGCTCCCTGGTCACCGATACGATTGCGCCCGCGCTTACGAATGCCATCCATCGTTCGACGCGTCCCGTGGGACCGTACAAGAAGATTGAGGGTATCGAGTGCATCGATAAGGTAATCGATATCGACCAGTCACCGATCGGCCGTACGCCGCGCTCGAATCCCGCTACCTATATTGGTTTGTGGGACGACCTGCGTGCGCTGTTTGCGAGCACGCCGGAGTCGAAGGCGCGTGGCTACTCGCCGGGACGCTTCTCCTTTAATGTGAGCGGCGGACGCTGCGAGGCGTGCAAGGGTGACGGCCAGATCAAGATCGAGATGCACTTTCTTCCCGATATTTATGTTCCCTGCGAGGTTTGCGGCGGCAAGCGCTATAACCGCGAGACGCTCGAGGTTACCTATCGTGGCAAGACTATCTCGGACGTACTCGACATGAGCGTGGCCGAGGCGCTGGCTTTCTTTGGGAATATTCCGCAGATCAAGCGAAAGCTGCAGACCCTGTATGACGTGGGCCTGGGCTACGTGAGCTTGGGCCAGCCCGCCACGACGCTCTCGGGCGGTGAGGCGCAGCGCGTAAAGCTCGCCAAGGAGCTTCATCGTCGTCAGACGGGTAAGACGTTCTATATTTTGGATGAGCCTACGACCGGTCTTCATTTTGAGGACGTTCGCCAATTGCTAGATGTGCTTCAGCGTCTAGTCGATGCGGGCAATACGGTGCTGGTAATCGAACACAACCTCGATGTCATCAAGGTCGCCGACCGCCTGATCGATATGGGTCCCGAGGGTGGCAACGGTGGCGGAACTGTCGTGGTCTCGGGTACGCCAGAGCAGGTTGCGGCATGCCCGCAGAGCTATACCGGCAAGTTCTTGGCGCCGTTGCTCAAACGCGATAAGGAGCGTCAAGCACAACTTGATGCCTAATACATAGGTGTTTTTGAAACATGAGCGCCGCCGGTTCCTTGCGATTCGGTGGCGCTCTCTTTGTCGAGATAGCGTATGTCGCGCAAATGGACATATACTTAAAAAATTGCGTTCGTATATGAGGGAAAGGATATGCCATGCCGAAGGCCGCGAAGACGCCAAAGACCAACGCCATACGTGAGTTGGAAAGCGCCGGCATCCCCTATGTTCTCCATACGTACGAAGACGATGGCGATGAATCAGCGGGCCTTGGCGTTGCGATTTCCGAACAGCTTGGTGAGGAGCCCGGCCAGGGATTCAAAACTCTGGTCTGTGTCACGCCGTCAAACGATCACGTTGTGTGCTGCATTCCCGTTGCCGATGAACTTGACTTGAAAGCTGCCGCGCGCGCCGCAGGGGAGAAATCTCTCACCATGATGCACGTGAAGGATTTGCTTGCCGCGACTGGCTATGTGCGCGGTGGCTGTAGTCCTGTCGGTATGAAAAAGCGCTATCGGACGCTGATTGATGAGACATGTGCCCTTTGGGATACCATTTTTATCTCGGGAGGCAAGCGCGGCTACCAGCTTGAGGTTGCACCCGACGACTTAGTTGCATTTTGCGGGGCCACGGTCGCCCCGATTACGAGAGAGGGCTGAGCGATGCCGCAGGAAGAATTAAAGCGCGGGGCTCATTTTGCAAAGGGGCCGACCCCCTCGGCGTCTTCGTCTGAGCTGGCTTCGGTCGAACATGAGATTCGTAAAGCTTGGTCGGCTGCCGCCGATCCGGGTGAGACAGCGGTGTATTTGCGTGCCGCCGGTGCCGGTCCGGTGCCTTTTCGTTCGCCCCTTTCTTCGACTCGACCCGACGAGACGACAGTGTTTTTGGCCGCTGCTCGTACAGGCGTGGATCGGACGTCCAGCACTTTGGATACGCCTCATGCCCCGCGTCCCGATGAGACTGCGGTGTTTTTGATGGCCGCACAAGGGAAAAGTTCGCATCAGGGCGCGGCCGCCGTTAGCCCCGCAACGCAGGATGCTCCCGATGACGGCGAACCGTTGCTTTCCGATGATGAATGGTCTCCGCTCGGTTCAGCTGATCTTGTCGAAGGCGTGACGGTCGACGACGATGACGATTGGGATCCCTTGTCGTTTTCTGGTCGAGGTGTTGCCGCACAGGAAGTCGATACGGTGTTTGGGGATTATGCCGCGTCTGGCGACAATGCGATCTCAGTCGATGATCCCTTTGCGGCGGATGGCCCTCTTTCCTCTGAGGATGAGATTGAGCCGCAGTCCGAGTCTCGCATGGGATCTCAGAACGACGTGGACGATATGGGCTCGTCCGACTATTCCACGGTGGGTCGGTCTGCCGGCCTTATGACCGTGCTGACCATTGTGTCGCGTGTCACCGGTTTCATCCGCACTTGGGCTATGGCTGCCGCCATCGGCATGTCACTGCTCTCGTCTTCCTATCAGGTCGCTAACAACCTGCCCAATATGCTCTACGAACTCGTGATGGGCGGCATGCTCGTGACGGCGTTTTTGCCCGTGTACATGGGCGTGAGGCGTGAACAGGGCCGCGAAGCCTCAAATGAATATGTGGGCAACCTGCTTGGCATCCTGCTCTTGCTGCTGGGCGGCATTTCGGTGCTGGGTACCGTGTTCGCTCCGGGCTTTATTTGGACGCAATCGTTCCTTTCGGGTGACGGCGGCAGCATGGATACCGCTGCGTTCATGTTCCGTTTCTTTGCCATCCAGATATTGTTTTATGGTCTGGGCTCGGTGTTCTCGGGTGTTCTCAACGCGCATCGCGATTACTTTTGGTCGACGTTCGCCCCCGTTTTGAACAACGTGATCGTTATCGCCAGCTTTATTGGTTTTGCGCCCGTGTCCGCGCAATTTGGCGAGCATGCAGGCATCATCTTGATCTCGGCTGGCACGACCCTCGGCGTCTTTGTCCAGATGGCCTGCCAGATTCCCGCGCTTGGCAAGTACGGCGTGCATCCCCATATCCATATCGACTTTAAGGATTCTGCGCTTCGTCAGACGATTGCGCTCGGTATCCCGACGCTGCTCGCCACGGTGTGCACGTTTGTCCAGACCTCCATTATCAATGCCGCCGCGCTGGTGGTGCAGCCCGAGACCGGACCTTCTGTCATTGCTTACGCGCGCCTGTGGTATACCCTGCCTTATGCTCTAATCGCCGTCTCGCTCTCGACGGCGCTCTATACCGAGCTTTCGCATGATGCTCAGGAGCAAGACTACGATAGCGTTCGCAGCGGCATCTCGAACGGCGTTGCTCAGATTCTCTTCTTCCTGATTCCATTTGCGCTGTATTTGATCGTCTTCGCCCGCCCGCTCAATATGATCTACTGCACTGGCAAGTTCGATGAGTCTGGTGTTGCGTTGGTGTCGGAGTTCCTTATTTACCAGGCTCATTCGTTGCCACTTTACGGAGCGGTTGTGCTTATGCAGAAGAGCTTCTCGGCCTTGCTCGATATGAAGCCCTTCGGTCGTTATTGTCTTTACTCCACCATCGGACAGGTCGGCTCGGTGCTGTTGTTTGGCGTGGTGCTTGGCTACGGCATGCCTGCGATCGCACTTTCGTATGTTGTTGACTACGTGATTTTGGTTGGCTGCTCGCTGTGGTGGCTGCGCCGTCGCCTGCATGGCCTTCAGGTCAAATCTATTCTGCATGGCGGCTTCTTTGGCCTTTTGCTTGGAGGCCTGGGTGCGGCTGCGGGTGCCGGTGTCATGTGGGCGCTTGAGCACTTTTTCGGCGCGCTCGGCGGCTCGATTCTGATTACCTTGGGCTATGTTTGCGTTGCGGGCATCGTCTCGCTCGCCGTCACCTTTGGCCTGGCCATCGCCTTTAAGGTGCCCGAGGTCTCCTCGTTGCTTCGCCGCAAGTAGGCAAACGTGGCGGGTCACGATAACATTCCAACGCTTGCCGAACAGGTTTCGCGCGTTCCCACGCAGCCCGGATGTTACCTTTGGAAAGATGCCAAGGGCGATGTCATCTATGTAGGTAAGGCGAAAAACCTGCGCGCCCGCATGCGCCAATACGTAACGCTGCAAGATGAGCGTCAGAAGATCCCACTTATGATGCAGCTGGTGGCGAGTTTCGACTATATCGTGGTGGAGACCGAGCACGAGGCGTTGGTGCTCGAACGCAATCTGATCGGCCAGTACCATCCGTACTTTAATGTCGACCTCAAGGACGATAAGAGCTATCCCTTTATCGCCATCACTAAAAGCGATCTGTTCCCGGCTATTAAATACACGCGCGAGCGCCATAAGCCCGGCACGCGCTATTTTGGTCCCTATACCGACAGCCGTGCGGCGCGTGAGACCATCGATACACTGCGCAAGGTGATCCCGATTTGTTCGGTTTCTTGTGCGGAGTGGCGTCGATGCCGCCGTATTGTCGAGTCCCACAAGGGCGAAGAAGACATCGTCAATATGATTTGCGCTCAAAACGGACGGCCTTGCTTTGACTATCATGTCGGCCGAGGGCCGGGGGCGTGCGTCGGTGCGATTTCTCCCGCCGACTATGCCAAGAACGTTAAGCGCGTCGAGCGCTTTTTGTCTGGCCATCGCAAGGATGTCGTCGACGAGCTCACGGCCGAGATGGCAGAGGCTGCCGAGGCGCTCGATTTTGAGCGTGCGGCACGCGTCAAGCGTCGTCTAGATGTCATCAGGGGCCTGGATGATCGCCAACAGGTCGTATTTCCGTCCAGTGTCGATATCGATGTCATTGGCTTTTATCGCGAGGAGACTATCTCGGCTGCCTGCGTCTTTGTCGTGCGCGAGGGTCGAACGGTTCGAACCTGTGAGTTTATTCTCGATAAGGGCCTCGATGTCGATGAGGAAGAACTCCAGTCGGGTTTTCTTAAGCGCTATTACGACGAGACGGCTGATATTCCAGCTGAGATCAACCTTTCTGTTGAGCTTGAGGACGCAGAGACACTAGGGGAGTGGCTTGCGGCCAAGCGCGAACGCTCCTGCCATCTCCATAGACCTCAGCGCGGCGAAAAGCATCGATTGCTCGATATGGCATCCAAAAACGCCCGCCATGCCCTTATGCGCTACATGATGCGCACGGGTTATGCCGACGATCGCACCAATCGGGCACTTTTGGAGCTCGAGAGTGCTCTGGCGCTGCCCGAGCCTCCGATGCGTATCGAGTGCTTCGATATTTCCACGCTGCATGGCACCTTCACGGTTGCGTCGATGGTGGTATTTACCAACGGCCGTGCCGACAAGAGCCAGTACCGACGCTTTAAAATCCAGGCCGAACTGGACGAGGCGAACGACTTCGTGTCGATGTCCGAGGTCCTTGGCCGGCGCTATGCTCCCGAGCGCATGGCCGACGAGCGTTTTGGCTCGCGCCCCGATTTGCTTGTTGTCGACGGTGGCAAGCCGCAATTGACGGCAGCCATTAAACAGCTTGAGGCCCTTGGGCTCGATATACCAGTTTGCGGCTTGGCGAAGGCCGATGAGGAGGTTTTCGTGCCTTGGGACGAGACGCCTGTCGTGCTGCCGACAGGGTCCGCTTCGCTCTACCTGATCAAACAGGTGCGAGACGAATCGCACCGTTTTGCCATTACATTCCATCGCGAGCTGCGCGATAAGGCAATGACGGTCTCGGTGCTCGACGATGTTCCAGGTGTGGGACCCACCAGAAAACGTGCTATTATGCGCCATTTTGGCTCGATGAAGCGGTTGCGCGCGGCGAGCGAGCAAGAGATCGCGGAAGTTCGCGGCATACCTGCCGATGTCGCAAGATCGGTCCATGATGCTCTTGCTGCCTGGAATGAAGAGCGAGACAAGGCCTCCACAAGTGGATCCGAAAACTAAACACACCCTAAACAGCTGATATATATGATTGCGCGAATTTCAACCTTTTATTTCGCTATGATTGCCTGCTGATTTCGCGTTTTATTAACGCTAAAACGTTTGACTACGTCGAAGGAAAAGCGCTGCTATCCTGCTGATTGACGATGACTGGTATCTCACCTCGTGGATGCATACTGTCTGCCATTTGTTTGTCAACGATTTCGGTGAGCGGTAGTAAATACCGTTCAAGTGGATGTGCGTATCGGTCGCCGAGCGCAGCGCCCAAGCTGGGTTTGTCGGCGGGTAAGGTATATCGTCCGCAAGTTGCGCGTGGGCCGTTGTCGTCGGCACCGCCATCACGCACCCCACGAGTATTACAAGTTGGTTCAAGGCTGCGCTTGAG
>URNU01000006.1 GCA_900549275.1 uncultured Collinsella sp.
TCGGACACGCTGCGGGCGATATCGGGGGTGCCGGCGTCCTTGCGGACCTGCTCGCCCTTGGTATTGAGGTCGTCGAGAACCTTCTTGCTGCCCTCGACGGCAACGGCGGCGGCGCCGAAGCCCACGTTAATGGCGCCGTTAACAAGCTGATCGAGTTTCATAACCATGGTTGGCTCCAATCATGAACAACTGCATTGGCGTTCTTGTACCCAAGATTGGGCGAACGACACAAAATCGTTTTATCGCCGGGATAGAAATCGAGCGGGGAAAAGCCATTGACGGCGTTTGTCCCGCTCGCTCGCTGCAAGGTTATCTTTACCTTACGTTGTCGTTCATCGCGAAGGAGTTCTTCATGGCGCAGCTCGTGGTGTAGAGTACCTTGCCCAACAGAGCATCGGTCTCCACGCGCACGAGCTCGGCAAAGGCCTCGTTGGCGCGGGCGAGCTCGGCGGGCACCTCGGCCTCGGGCAGGGCGGCAACGGCAGCGTCAACGTCGTGAATCTGCTTGTGGCCCATGCCACCGACCTTCTCCTGATAATCCTCGACTGCGCGACCGCACTCATGGAAGCGGACATCGGCCAAGGCGCCGATCAGGCGATTTGCCCAATAGAAATTCTCGGACGTCACGCGAGCCTGCGTGTCGGCATAGTACTCGGGCATGGTCTCGACATTGGCGTACAGCGGCACGAGTGCGTTAAACGAGTTAGAGCCAAACGCCATCCACTGCACGGCGCGATACGCCGGCTGCGCATAGGGGCGCAGCTGCAGCACCGCGAGCTGGCTGTTGCGGTTGATGCCGATGGGACGATAGGCGCCGCGCGTGGCGGGCGTGCCCTTGCTGCCGTAGCAGTCGTACTCCGTGCCCTGGTAGTGGCTCGAAAGCACGTACTTGATGTCCTCGATGGTCACCTTGCGCTCGGGCACGCGGCTCCAGGGGATGTCGTCGCTCTCGGGCGTGTAGTCGGCGTCGGGACCGTCCCATACATCGCTGGGGTTGAGGCAGCGCTGCATGTACCAGGCGCGCGGCGTGTTGTAGACGTGGTCGCTGTCGCTGTGCGAGCCAAAGGCCTCGCGCGGGTTAAAGACCGCGGCGGGACCGTCGCCCTTAACGCCCAACGTCAGGTCCAGATGCCACTCGGCCATCCAGGAGCGCAGGTCGGCGGAGCACATATGATCTGCCTGGGCGCCCTCGGCGTCATCCAGGTCAAAGCTATCGATACCCAGCTGGTTGGGCATGGTCACATAGGCGTCATCGGGCACGCGCTTGGCGATCCAGTGGTGCCCGCCGATGGTCTCGAGCCACCAGATCTCGTCAACGTCGCTAAAGGCGATGCCGTTGTTCTCGTAGGTGCCATAGCGCTCGAGCAGGTCGCCCAGGATGCGCACGCCGTCACGGGCGGACTTGGCGTACGGCAACACCAGGGTCACCATGTCCTCCTCGCCCAGACCGCCGGGCTGCGCCGGCACATAGCCATCCTCGCCCTCGTTGCCCTTAGCGGGCACGTAGTCCACGAGCGGATCGGCGCCGCGGACGCGCTCGTTGGTGGTGAGCGTCTCAGTTGCGGACATGCCAACGTTGAGCTCGTTGAAGCCGGCCTCGGCCCAAATGCCATGACCCGGGACAACGTCGGGGACGCTTGTATAGCGCATGGGATTATCGGGCAGCTCAACGGTCAGGTGGCTCAGAACGCTCATGTAGACACGCGGCTGCTCGTCGGGGTGCACCACGCGCATGCGCTTGGGCTCAAACACCCCGTTGGACGAGTCCTCGTTGCGGGCGACAAGCGTCGAGCCGTCGTAACTCGCGTTCTTACCAACCAAAATCGTTGTGCACGGCATGCGCATCCTCCTTAAGCGAAGAAATCAAACGGTAACAGTGTATCGCTTCGACACGAAAAGGGCGAAACCGCGACCTCGGCAGCCCCTGTGGTCAAAAACACCTATTTCGATGCGCGCTCCGCCGCCTCGATCACGTGCTTGGCGAGAATCGCCGTCGTTACAGCCCCCACGCCGCCCGGCACAGGAGTAATTGCGCCAACGATCGGTTCCGCAGCATCAAAATCGACGTCCCCGACCAGTTTGCCAGCGGCCTCGTCCCAATTAATGCCAACATCGATGATCGTCTGGCCCTCGCGAACCGCGTCCGCACCAATCGTGCGCGCGCGTCCAACGGCCGCAACCACAATATCAGACGCACGGCACTCGGCAGCCAAGCCACGCGTATGCGTATGGCACGTCGTCACCGTGGCATTGCGAGCCGTAAGCATAGCGGCAACGGGACGACCGATCACCAGCGACCGACCGACGACCGCGACCTTGGCCCCATCCAGTTCAACGCCGTAATGGTCCAGCAACGCCAACACGGCCTCGGCCGTGCAAGGAGCAAAGCCCTCGCCACGACCCGAAAGCGTGGTGAGCAGCGAGGCCGGTGTCATGGAGTCAACATCCTTGGCGGGATCGAGTGCCGCGGCAACCGCATCCTCGTCAAGCCCAGCAGGCAACGGACGAAACATCAGGCAGCCATGAACAGCCGAATCGGTATTAATGCCCTCAATAGCCGCCAGCAGCTCATCCTGTGAAGCATCGGCGGAAAGCAAAACGCGGCGAGCCTCAATGCCGACCTTCTCGCAGCGCTTGAGGGCGCCGCGCTCGTAGGATAGATCGTCCTCGCGCTCGCCCACGCGAACGATGGCCAGCGTCGGTACAACGCCGCGCCCGCGCAAAGCCGCGCAGCGAGCGGCGAGCTCCTCGGTCAAAGCACGGGCAACGGGAGCACCCTTGAGCAGCTCTGCCATGGCTATCCCCTCTTCCTTGCGGCGTCGGCAGCGCGGCGCGCCAGCGCATCGGCGCGCGGCAGCCACGTATCCAGCAGATCATCGCACGCCGCCTCGAGTTCCTCGGCGTGCGCCCGGTCTTTCATAGATGTGGTGTTGGCAAAGAGCGTCAGGCTCGCACCCTGCATGGCGGCGCGGCAGAACACGGCACCGCACGCCACGTCGGACAGCAGTTGGCGCGAGCCCTTGTCTGCCATGTCCTCGAGCAGCGCCAACGCGCGCCCACAGGCATCCATAATGCGGTACGGCGGCATGGCGGCCACGTGCAACGCGTCCTGAATCGCAGCCGGTCGAGCCGGGTCCTCGCGCGGAATACCGTACGCCGCAGACACCTGGCCGTACGCACGAACATCCTCGGCGACCAAACCCACAAGCTCCTGTGCCAACTCATCTGCCTGGGCAAACGCGCGCGTCAGATCGTCTGCGCGATCGACAAGCGCGGGATTGGTTGCCCCGTAGCGCGCGACCATCCCGCAAAGCGAGGCTCCCAGCGCGCCCACAAAGGCGCTCGCGCTGCCGCCGCCGGGAACCGGCTCGCGCGCGGCCAGCGCCTCGGCAAACCCTCGACATGTTTTATCCATCATCTCTTGGCTCATACGCATGCACCTTCAAGTCATATACATCGGTCGGGCGGCAACCGCCGGCCAACCGCATCAAACACGTAATGATGCTAAGTCTAGCCCATAAGCACATGAGCGTCAGCGCATCTGGCCATCGCGAATTTCTATGACGAACGATAGGCGTCGGCACCGCAAACATGGGACACATGGCCCACCTTTCGAGACTTCCGGACGTCACAAACTGGGGCATATCTATAAACAAGGAACCTGTTGGCAACGCCCCCGCACACGCGCCCCATTAAAGCAACGAGCACCTCACCCCGGGAAGAGGCGTCGGCACCGGCCCTCCCCTCTTTTACACCCGGGCATATTGCCACTTGTCGGCGCAAATCCGGCACCCAGAATGGGACACATGGCCCACCCTAGCGAGCCGCTCGCGCGTACAGTAAAGGCAGGTAATCCATGGGCGGTTACAGATCGAGGAGGACACGACCATGAAAAAGAAGGCCTTTGCGATTCTCACCCTCTGCATCAGTCTCTTTGCCGCAGTTGCCCTGGTGGGCTGCGGTGGCAGCGGCGGCGCTTCCGGCAGTGGCGGTGGCGGCGGCGCGGAAAAGCCAGCCGTGGATATGAGGACCGACTTCATTTGGTTTAAGGTCGAGGTCCCCGAGGGCGTCGAGATCACCGACGTCGCAGGCGACACGGCCGACAGGGCCCAGTTTAAGTTCACCGAGAGCGAGCACGCCAGCGATCGCTTCATCCCCGTCTTCGACTCTGACAAGAACGCCGACGAGCTGTTCGACTACGAGGCAAAGTGGAAGGCCAACTCTGGATGGACCGAGAGCGATCCCGTTAAGTACAACGGCAAGACCTTGCGCAGCGCCTACTTTACGCACTCGGGCGGCGTGACGACCGAGTACTTCACCGACGTTGACGGCGGCAGCGTGTACGTGCGCATCGACAACGTCGAGGAGCACAAGGACGCCGTCGAGACCATGATGAAGTCTCTGGAATTTGCCGATGACATCGCCAAAGCCAAGACCGAAGCCATGGATGTTAAGCTCGAGGATATCGAGATCAAGCGCTAAGCGACTGGCGAGCACAACGGGAAACACGGACGCAGTGCAAACAAACGACGGTATCCCAGCGCTTCGTACCCAGGGAGGGCCGGTAAGCCGACCCTCCCTTTCTTATGCCGTTAGCCGACGAACGCGAGGGTGCCGGGCGGCAAAACCACCCCCCAGCGCGGTAGCAGCACAAATAGACAAACACCCCAACACGTCCGCCCACCGATTTATTGCGCCACGCAGACAATTAAACCAGCATCTTTAAACATCTAGGCAGTATAGTGACCAAAACTATCGCATAACCGCACCCTGCGAATGGAGGAGTTATGACCGAACACCACGCCATCAGCCGTCGAGCATTCACGTTGGGCCTAGGACTCGCAGCATTGTCGCCTTTTGTAAGCCTGCCCGAAACCGCGGGATTGGGCCTTCCCGTGCGCGCGGCATTTGCAGACGACGCCGCCACAGCGGCAGTCAGCCTCGACAATTTCGTCATTCGCCTTCGCCCCGCGGGCTATTTTCGCACCGCGAGCGTCAACCAAGACGGCAACGTTCGCGGCAACGTCTGCCACCTGTTTAACGACGGCACGTCCAGCAAGCTCATCCTTGAGAACGTAACGACCAAGAATGACGATACAAACTGGTATGCTATCCGCACCTTGCTCAATTTCGAAGAGCATAAAAAGACGGGCTACAGCATTTGGTCGGTCGACGACGACTCGGACAAAGATGGAAAGGTCATCCACGTATGGGGCGGCGAGTATGACAACAAGCCCAGCCGCGCTTTTGCGTTCGAGCGTCAATCAAACGGAACCTATATCATCCGAGACCGCACGGTCGAGAAAGAAACCGAGAAAAAGACATTTAAGTACCTGGCAATAGAATCGAACGGCAAAGACCAGGACAACAATAAGATCTGCCATAAGAGTGAGAGCATTCCGTGGGAGCTCGAACTTATCGGTTACGACATGAAAAAGAACGGTGCCACGGTTAGCAGCCTCGACTGGATCACGTACAGCAGCTACGTCGATGGGCCATGTTGGATGAGCCACGTCGACGACAACAAGTTCCTCGACGAGCTGAGCATCCCGGGTACGCACGATTCGGGCACCTGCAGCGTGGACAACGACACCGAGCCCCAATCCTCGCAAGTAAAATGCCAGCAGGATTACATTCCCACGCAGTTGCTCGAGGGAATCCGCTATTTTGATATCCGACTCGGAAAGGGCGACGACCCCGGCATCGACCACGGGATTTTCTACCTACTCAAAAAAGACGGGAACTATCTGCATCTCTCCGATGTCATAGGCTACTTCAAAACGTTTTTGGACGAAAACCCGTCAGAGGCGCTCATCATGCTCGCATCGCGCGGCAACGACGAGGCTACCAACGAAAGTGTTACGACGGCCTTTGGCAAGGTTATGGACGAGAACCCCAACCTGTTCTACACATCGAGCCGCGTCCCCACACTGGGCGAGGTGCGCGGAAAGATCGTCCTGCTGCGTCGATTTGGGCTCGCCGGCAACAGCGTAAGCGGCCATACGTGGGGCCTCGACCTTACCGAATGGGATGACAAGATCAAGGCTCACTCCGACAGCACCACTATGTGTCTCGTCCAAGACGCGCGGGGCTTTGAAGCCGCGGGGAAAACAGGCGACAAAGAGCCCTATTGCACCAAGGTATACGCCCAGGACAAGTATAAACTCACGGGAACCGACAAGCTCAGCTGGGTCGATAATGCGCTGAAGGAAACGACCGGGCGCACGCGCAACAAGGTGGACGTCGTGAACGATGACGAGGCCAAGGTGCAAGTCCAGGAGCGTTGCTGGTCTATCAACTACACCAGCTGCACGGGCTTGTCGCACGGAGGCAATCCTTTTACCTCGGCACGAGTAGTCAACGAGCATCTGTATAAGAGCCCGTACATCAACCCCAGCGGCAACGAGGAAACAAAGTCAGATTACCTCAAGCACATTGGCATCATCGCATCCGACTTTGTTGATGCGGCACTGGCACGGAGCATCTACCAGCGCAATTACGATACGGAGCATAAGCAGACGGCTTCGTACTGCCTCCCGACCCGCATGCGCATGACGTACGGCGACTCGCTGAGCGATGCCTCGCTCCAGGATGGCAAGACCGTTGGCGAGGGCCATTTCCGCCTCGTCGACAGCAGCAACGTACTCAACGTGGCGGCTTCGGGCCATGCGTTTACCATCGAATATGTGGATGTCGACGCCTTGGGCAACGAGACCGTTACGGGGCTGCAGGGATCCGTGCCCATCGATATCGATCCGCGCGCACTGACACCCCACTTTGAGGGGCTCGAAGGCCTTAAGGCCGGCGAGGATGTGCGCACAAAGGTCGCGGCGCTGCTCGAGGGCAAACTCGAAAACGATGCCTGCACAGCCCAGCTCGAGTTTGTGCACGACGCGAACGGCGCTCCGGGCACGGCAATGGCCGAGGGCGAAACATTTGCCGCAGGGACGTACTGGGTGCGCGCGAAAAGCCTTTTGGGCGACGCGGCACAGAACTACACGCTCGCCAGCGATGGAGCCGCAAGCTTTACCGTAGCAGCCTCGGGCAGTGCAGGCGGCACCGGCGGCGGCACGGGTTCCAGCGCAGGCGGCGCCGACAAGAGCGGCAAGGGCAACAAGAGCGACCAGGGCAAGAGCTCAGGCGAAAAGCTTGCCGGCACAGGCGACGGCTCCGGCATTGCCGCCGGGCTCGCCGCTGCCGCCGTGGCGACGACGGTCGCCGGCGCAGCAATGCTTGTTAACGACCGCGAAAACGCTGGGGACGATAGCGAATAGGCAAGCCGACCCTTTTGGACACATCGACTCGACGAGGGGCGCAGGATACCGTTCTGCGCCCCCGATTTTTACCTTGGCCCAAACGCCGCCATGGGCTACATCACCATGTTCAGCGCGTTAACAAACTCCTGGGCCTTCGCACGGCTGCTCAGGCTAAAGACACAGGCAGTCAACAGCCTGTTACGTAGGAAAACGTCGCGGCCCTTGATCCTGTTGACCCCCGTAATGTCCTTAAGATAGACAATCTCGGTGTGCTTGCCGCCAAACGTGCCCTTCTTGAGTACCTCAATGCGGTTAGGGTAGATCTTGACGTCTTTAAACCTACCCGAACCCTTGTCCTGAAACAGCAAGGTGTTGTTGTCCATGCGTGTCACTCCCATGGGGTTCGCTAAAACTGCCTCTATGGTCACATTTTAGTCACTTCGGGAATCCTGCACGAAGGCGCTAGGCGACATTGAAATTCGAGTCCGCGCGAGGCTTTAAACTAAATGCAATAAAGATGCATTCCACAAGAGGAAAGTGGGGCGACAGTGATGGGCGAACTGGTAAACCGTGGAGAATCGGCAATCGTGCCAGAAGTTTTTTACAAGCAGGTTTCCTCGATTCTCAACGCCGCTCGCAACAAGGCCTATACCGCCGTTAACTTTGCGATGGTTGAGGCATATTGGGAGATCGGCAAGAGCATTGTTGATGAGCAGGGCGGAGAGGAGCGCGCCAAGTATGGAGAGGCGCTGCTCAAGGCCCTCGCAATCAGGCTTACCAAGGATTTTGGTAAAGGTTTTGAAGCAAGAGAGCTGCGTAAAATGCGCCAGTTCCATCTTGCATTTCCAATTCGGGACTCACTGCGTCCCGAATTGAGCTGGACACATTACCGCAGGTTAATACGCATTCCTGACCCCGAAGCTCGCACCTGGTACATGAACGAATGCGCCGACTCTCGCTGGAGCACGCGCCAGCTCGAACGCCAAATCAATACCATGTTCCGCGAGCGCCTTCTTGCCAGCAAGGACAAAGAGGCCGTCACCCAGGAAATCCAAGAGAGCGCCCCGGCTCGTCGCCCCGAGGATATCATCCGCGACCCATATGTACTGGAGTTTTTAGGTTTCTCGGACGATACTGCGTTTCGCGAGAGCGATCTAGAGCAGGCGCTCATCACGCATCTTCAGAAGTTCCTGCTGGAGCTTGGCCGTGGTTTCGCTTTCGAGGCGCGCCAAAAGCGCATCACCTTTGATGGACGCCATTTCTATATTGACCTTGTGTTTTACAACTATCTGATGCGCTGCTTCGTGCTCATCGACCTTAAGACCGATGACCTTACGCATCAGGACCTGGGCCAGATGCAAATGTATGTGAACTACTACACGCGCGAACTCATGAACGAAGGCGACAATCCGCCCATAGGCATCGTGCTCTGCGCGGACAAAAGCGATTCGATCGTCGAGTACACGCTGCCCGAAGACAACGACCAAGTGTTTGCCGCCAAATACCTGCCGTATCTTCCAAGTAAGGAAGAGCTGGCACGCGAACTGAGTGCCGAGTACCGCGCCATCAACGAAGCGACTAATGGCGAAACGCAAGGGTAGCAGCACGTTGCGACCGACACCACCGATGGCGCTCCACATCACCCGGGATAAGAGGAGCTTTCCATGACAGACAGACCGAAAACAACACTGCGCGACTGCATCTATGGGCTTGCCGTCGGTGACGCGCTGGGCGTTCCCTACGAGTTCAGGCCTCGTGGCACGTTCGAATGCACGGACATGATCGGCTACGGCACGCATGGGCAGCCCGCCGGCACCTGGAGCGACGACACATCTATGACGCTTGCTACCTGCGACTCGATCAAGGAGCTCGGGCACATCGTCACCGCAGACATGCGCGACAAGTTCGTAAGCTGGATTGCCCGTGGCGAGTATACGATCGACGGCGTTTTTGATTACGGCGGCACCACCGCTCGCGCCCTGCACACCGGCAAAGGTGGCTCCGGCGAGCGCGACAACGGCAACGGCTCGCTCATGCGCATCGCGCCCCTGGCGTTCACCGATGCGACAGACGAAGAGATCAGCGAGGTCTCCGCGATTACGCACGCCCACAGAACGTCGACCGACGCATGCATCATATTTGTTGAGCTGATGAGGAATGTGATGAACGGCGTGCTACCCTCGTGGGCACTCCATCTGAAAGGCGTGCCAAAGCAGGAAATCAGGTCAGGTGGCTTCGTGCGCGACACGCTTAAGGCCGCTACCTGGTGCTTCGTCAACACTAACAGCTACGAAGATTGCGTGCTTGCCGCCATCAACCTAGGCGACGACACCGACACCACCGCAGCCGTCGCAGGCGCCCTCGCAGGAGCAAAATACGGCTTCAATGCTATTCCTCAGGAATGGATCGACACCCTGCGCGGTAAAGAGTTGATTGAGAACTGCTTGTTTTAGGGCGCCATTCAAGCAATAAGGTAGGAGGCATCATGGAGAGGAAGATCGCGAATATCGATAAGTTCCAAATGGACGAAAACGAGACCCCGATGCTCCCAACGGGACTGAGGAAGGAAGGAAACCTTTACGTCCTCCCCGACGGGCGTTACCTCCCCTGCGGGGTCTACCGGACCGAAGATGGCGGCTCACTCATTTATGAGCCCTCCGAACTAAGCTTCTTCGGGCAGATGCTTGCTCAATTCAAAGAGTGCTAGAGGTTTGATTGCCCGTTAGATCGACACTGTTCCGAACCATGGGATGGGCAGGATGTCTCCCACCGCGGCCTGTGAGGTAAAATCTTGACTGCCGCGGAATCCGCCTGCGGGCAACGCTCCGATCTCCGATTGGGGTGAAGCCTATGAACTTGTTTCTTGAAATCCTGCGCCTCTCGATGTATGTGACCGGCATTGCCCGGAACCTCTACTCGATCTGGCGGGAATATAAGCAGTAACGGATAGCGAAGGGAGTCATGAAAAGGGCCGGTTGCAGCCGGCCCTTTAGACGATAATACCTGCGTTGCCCGCGCTTCCGAAGTGTGACTAGCTGAGGAGCGGGTTCCGCGGCACAACCTGATTTTACCCAGCGAGACGGCTCTTTTGCAGCCACTCCACCGTTTATTTACATCTACCGCCACAAGCGGATTCCGTGCGAACGAGAGCAAAGAAACAACGCCGGCGCGACCAACAGAACCGACAATCCATACGACCAAAGAAATAGAAAAGCTCCCGCGGCCTCGGTTCCTCACCCAGGTCTAGGCGCTTTTCTTGGCACCATCGCACCACATCCGCCATCGCCTCCGGCCCGACACTCATTAAAATGCAAGCGGGAAACGATCTCGAGATCATCAACAACGGCTTCAAGCAAGCGCTTGGGCAACTGTCACAACACGAGCGCCCATAAATAGAAGTCGATTTAAATAAGCAAGAGAGCCTTGCCACCAATTGTCATTCTGGCGCGATCAACCGATAAGTCAAATGGCAACTAACGGGTGTCAGATATACCAATATATGCAAGATTAACTGCTAGAATGCAATGGTGGACAGGCTCACCAGCGTCGAAGAAGCTTAAGGTAAGGAGCGCGCATGATTGCTGTCGACTACAGCTCCTCAACATCATTTAATGAGGATGCTTTCGAACAAGGCATCATTGACCACTTGCAAACGAGACTGGGGTACGAGCAGCTCTATGGACCTGATGTCGCTCGTTCCTCCGACGCGTTTGACGACGCCTTCCTACCTGACGTCATTGGGCCCGCTCTTGAGAGCATTAACCCCACGCTCAATCGACGCGCGATTGAGGCCTCAATAACTAAACTAAAGGAAATCGAGGGCAGCGACCTCATCGCCAAGAACAGCATCTTTATGGACATGCTCCTGAACGGTGTGGAGACAAGCTGGTTTGACGGCAAAGAAGAGCATACGGACATCGTGCGCTTGGTCGATTACGACAATCCCGAAAAGAACTGCTTCCACGTTGTTAACCAGTGGACCTACATCGAGTGTGGCACCAACAAACGTCCAGATGTCATCGTATTCGTCAACGGGCTTCCGCTCGTTCTCTTTGAATTGAAGTCACCCGCTCGAGCCGACGCTGACAGCGAAGATGCCTACCAACAGATTCAAAACTACAAACGACAGATCCCATCGCTTTTCGTGTACAACGCCTTCTGCGTCACCAGTGACATGCTTCACACCAAGGTTGGCACGATCACCGCCAACGAGTCACGCTTCGTTGAGTGGAAGAGCGTCGATGGGAGCTACGAGGCCACCCAGTACGCCGATTGGAAAACCCCTCTGGACGGCATGTTCCCCAAGGAGCGGCTCATCGACATTCTGAAGAACTTCATCCTGTTCTCCGAGGACGCGAAAATCCTCGCGGGATATCATCAGTACTTCGCGGTGAACAAAGCACTCGAGAGCGTGCATGAGGCCATCGGCGGCGACGGCAAGGGCGGCGTCTTCTGGCACACGCAGGGCTCGGGCAAGTCGCTTTCGATGGTTTTCCTTGCCCATCTGCTCGAAGAGAAACTCGACAGCCCGACCATCGTGGTGATTACCGACCGCAACGACCTCGACTCGCAACTGTTCGCGCAGTTCTCCAAATGCTCAGACTTCCTGCGCCAGACGCCCGTTCAGGCGCAGAGCCGCGCCGATCTTGCGCAGCAGATCTCGAGCCGCCGTGCCAACGGCATCATTTTCACCACCATGCAGAAGTTCGAGGAGGAAGCCATCGCCCTTTCCGAGCGCAAGAACGTCGTGGTGATGGTAGATGAGGCGCACCGCGGACAGTACGGGTTCGAGGAAAAATACGACCGTGACGGTAAAAAGCACACGGGCACCGCGCTGCTCATCCGCCGCGCCCTTCCGAATGCCACCTTCATCGGCTTTACCGGTACCCCTATTTCTGCCGAAGATCGATCGACTCGCGAGGTTTTCGGCGATTATATTGACGTCTACGACATGACTCAGGCAGTAGAGGACGACGCAACTCGACCCGTGTTCTACGAGAGCCGTGTCGTCGCACTCAAACTGGATCAGGGCATCCTTACAAAAGTTGATGATGAGTACGAAAAACTCACCGAGCAGGCTAACGCCGAAACCATTGACGCAAGCAAGCGCAACTTTGCAAATCTGGACGCCGTTCTAGGTGCACCCGAAGTCATCGACGCCCTATGTCAGGACATCGTAGAGCACTATGAGACAAACCGTGCGCACGAACTCACCGGCAAGGCAATGATCGTTGCGTATTCGCGCCCCGCTGCCATGGCTATATATCAACGTATATGCGAGCTGCGACCCTCTTGGAAGGACGAGGGCAAGCTCGGCGTTGTCATGACCATGGGCAATCAGGACCCCGAGTGGTGGTTCGACGTCGTAGGCAATAAGGCCCATGTTAAGGAGATGGCAAAGCGGTTTAAGGATGACGCCGACCCGCTCAAAATCGTAATCGTCGTAGACATGTGGCTCACCGGTTTTGACGTGCCGAGCCTTGCCACTATGTATGTGTATAAACCCATGCGCGGATATAACCTGATGCAGGCAATCGCACGCGTAAACCGAGTATACAAAGACAAGGTTGGCGGATTGGTTGTTGACTACGTAGGCATAGCCAACGCCCTTAAACGCGCCATGAAGGACTACACCAAGCGCGACCAAAAGAAATACGGCGACATGGATATCGGAAAAACCGCCTATCCTAAGTTCTTAGAAAAGCTGGCGGTCTGTCGCGACAAAATGTTCGGATACGATTATTCGGAATTCATGAGCACCGAGTCCGCCGCACGTCGAAGCGAACTCATAACGGGTGGAGTAAATCATATCCTTGCACACGGCGACGAAGATACCGTCCGCGACTTTGTTGAGCAGGCAGGAGTCATGCTCAAAGCCTATGGACTCGCCAAAAGTCGCGCAACAGACATGCAGCGCATCGAGGCTGGCTATTTCCAGGTTGTTCGAGAGCTCATCCTTCAGCTCACCGAGCAGGGCGGCACCCGCAGCAAAAACGGGGACAAACTTACCCTTAAGCAGGTAAATGAGCGCATCAATGCACTGCTCGAACAGAACATCGTCCATACCGACGGCGTAATAGACCTGTTTAAGGTGGAAGACGAAACGGTTTCGATTTTTGATCCCAAGTTTCTGTCGAGCCTCTCGCGTATGAAAGAGAGGAACTTGGCTTACGAGTTGTTGAAAAAACTCATCGACGACCAAATCAAGGGCTACCGCAAAAAGAGCGTAACGCAGGCAAAGAAGTACTCAGAACTCATGCAAAGCATGGTAAATGGCTATCTCAACGGGCAGCTCACAAACGCTGAAGTGTTTGAAGAAATGCTCAAGATGGCTAAGGAGATGCTTTCCGAAAACCAAAAGGCAAAGGAGCTTGGACTTAACGAAGAGGAGTTTGCGTTTTACGAGGCGCTAACACAACCGCAGGCAGTCGCCGACTACTATCGCGAAAGAAATGACGAGCTGGTCGCCATCACGCAAGAGCTCGCTGCGAAGATGCGCGAAATGCGCACGGTCGATTGGCAGAAGAAGCAAAGTGCACGCGCTGCTATGCGTGTTGCAATTAAGCGTCTGCTCAAACATCATAAGTATCCGCCAGAGGGCATGGAGTCGGCACTGGCCACCGTGATGGATCAGTGCGAACTCTGGGCCGACAATGCAGCATAGGGAGTTAAAACAGCATGGCTAAAAGCAAGGCTAAGGACACCAAGAAGAACACGGCCGATGTTGGCTTTGAGGACCAACTGTGGAACGCCGCGGACGTGCTGCGCGGCAACTTGGACGCTGCCGAGTACAAAAACGTCGTATTAGGCCTCATTTTCCTGAAGTACCTCTCGGACCGCTTCGACGAGCGCTATCTAGAGCTCGTCGCAGAGGGTTACGGCGACGAGGAAGATCGTGACTGCTACATGGAGCAGAATGTCTTCTTCGTTCCCGAAGAAGCACGTTGGGCGAACATCTCACAGGCGGCGCATACGCCCGAAATTGGCCAGATCATCGACAATGCCATGCGCGCCATCGAGCGCGAGAACGACAAGCTCAAAGACGTGCTGCCCAAGAACTTCGCTCGTCCCGAACTAGACAAGCGGCGCTTAGGCGACGTCGTTGACTTATTCACAAACGTACAAATGACCGATAACGAGAGCGAGAAAGACCTGTTAGGGCGCGCATACGAATATTGCCTGCAGAAATTCGCATCAATGGAGGGCAAAAACGCCGGCGAGTTCTATACACCGTCGTGCATCGTGCGCACGCTGGTGGAAATCCTCCAGCCTTTCCACGGTCGCGTGTACGACCCCTGCTGTGGTAGCGGAGGCATGTTCGTGCAGTCCGCCGCCTTCGTCGAGCACCATGGCGGCAACGTGGTACAGGACATCACCATCTTTGGCCAGGAAAGCAACCCCACCACGTGGAAGCTCGCAAAGATGAACCTCGGTATTCGCGGCATCGAGGCTGACTTGGGCAACTATGCCGACACCTTCAGTGCCGACCAGCACAAGAATGAAAAGTTCGATTTTGTACTGGCAAACCCGCCCTTCAATCTTAAGAACTGGGGCGGCGAAGCGCTGCAGGAAGACGTACGTTGGAAGTACGGTATGCCGCCCACGGGTAACGCTAACTTCGCTTGGATGCAGCATATGATTTGGCATCTTAACGGCACAGGTAAGATTGGCCTTGTATTGGCAAACGGGTCGCTCTCGAGCCAGACGAGCGGCGAGGGCAATATTCGACGCGCTATCGTAGAGGACGATTTGGTAGAGGGCATTGTAGCCATGCCGGGACAGCTGTTCTACAGCACCCAAATTCCCGTGTGCCTGTGGATTCTGAATAAGAAGAAAGCCCAGACCGGCAAGACGCTGTTCATCGATGCGCGCGAAATGGGCACCATGGTTTCCCGCAAACTACGCGAGTTTACCGAAGAGGACATCAACAAAGTTGCATCCGCATTCGACTCCTTCCGCAAAGGCGAGTTCGAGCCCGAGAAGGGGTTCAGCGCCATAGCGGATTTAGATGAAATCGCCAAGCAAGATTTCATTCTGACACCCGGCCGCTACGTAGGCATTGCTGAAACCGAAGACGACGGCGAACCATTTGAAGAGAAGATGGCACGCCTGACTAGCGAGATTTCGAAGTGCTTTGAAGAGTCCAATCGCTTGCAGGAGCAGATTAAAAAGAACCTGGAGGCAATTGGTTATGGGATATAAGCCGTCATCAACCGTATTTCTAGGGGACATCATTCTTCTCGAAGATTCAAAAAGAGAGCCGTTATCATCAATGCAAAGGGCAAGCCGAAAAGGTCAATATCCATATTACGGAGCCCAGGGTATAGTCGACTATTTAAGCGACTATACCTTCGAAGGCAAGCGTTTATTGGTTGCCGAAGACGGAGAGAACCTAAGGAGCCGCAAACTCCCAATCGCCAATTCCGTCGATGGCAAATTCCGTGTAAACAATCACGCACACGTGCTGTGCGAAACGAGTAAGTGCAACATTGATTATTTGCGCTTCTATTTAAACTCAACTGACATCTCCGCCTATATTACCGGCTCAACACAGCCAAAATTGAGCCAAGCAAGCCTACTTGGCATGAGATTAGACTTGCCCCCAAAAGAAAAGCAAGACGCCATCGCTTCCTTTCTCGCCGCGATAGAACGAAAAATCAATCTCAACACTCGCCTAAATGGCTATTTAGAAGAGCTTTTGTTGGCTCAATTTACCGCACTATCACCAAACGAAGACTGGACCGAAGGAAGAGCCGACTCGTATTACGAAATCGGAATAGGCAAGACCCCACCAAGGAAAGAGCCGGAATGGTTCTCTGATGTCAAAGCCGATAATCACGTATGGCTTTCAATCAAGGATATGGGCGAAGCGGGGACATATTCGCTTGATAGCTCCGAATACCTTACTGACGCCGCAGTAAACGCCAAAAATGTAAGAAGAGTTCCAGCAGGCTCGGTACTTCTCAGCTTTAAGTTGACGATCGGCAGAGTCAAGATCGCCGGTTGCAATATGACAACCAATGAGGCGATTGCCTGCTTTGCGTCTGATGACAAAAGAAAGCTGGCTTACGCTTATCCTTATTTGCGTTCATTTGATTATGGGAAATTGGGAAGCACATCAGATCGGAAGAGCGTCGTGTAGGGAAAGAGTGTAGATCTCGGTGGTCGCCGTAT
>URNU01000007.1 GCA_900549275.1 uncultured Collinsella sp.
AGTTTCGCAGCGAGAGAAGCGAAGCGAGAATGTTTGAGCATGGAATGATATGTGTGAGAGACGGGCGGGAGAGATACGAGCGCCCCGCGAGAATGATTGAGCATGGAATGATATATAGGGGCCTCCCACGGGAGAGCGGACATTACAATACGCCGCTAGAACCGAAACCGCCGGCTCCTCGGTCGGTTTTGTCTAGTTCTTCTACTTCTACGAGATTGACTGTGGGGACTTCTTGGATGACGAGCTGGGCGATGCGGTCGCCTTTGTTGATCTGGATATTGTTGGTGGGATCCAGGTTGATGAGGATGACCTTAAGCTCACCTCGATAGTGGGCGTCGATGAGACCGGGCGTGTTGACTATAGACAGGCCTTGTTTAATGGCTAGGCCGCTGCGGGGCTGGACAAAGCCAGCGTAGCCATCGGGCAGTGCAATGGCCAAGCCAGTGGAGACCAATCGGCGCTCAAAGGGCTTGAGGGTGCAGTCTTCGTTGGCGCGGAGGTCAAGACCGGCATCTGTAGGATGAGCGTATTTGGGAAGCTCGACCGTGGGATCGAGACGCTTAATGTTAACGGTAATGTTGGACATGAAATCACCTTAGCTTGTCGAGCTCTTGCAAAAACTCGTCGACGTCTTTGAAATCGCGATAGACCGAGGCAAAGCGAATGTAGGCCACCTTGTCGATCTTGGCCAAGCGCTTGAGCACCATATCGCCCAGTTCATGGGACGTTACAGCCGTCAGCGTACGCGAACGCAACTCCACCTCGATATCATCGATGATCTCGTTGAGCTTTTTCGTATCGATATCGCGCTTAATCGTGGCGCGCATCAGACCGACCAGCAGTTTGTTGCGATCGAACCGCTGCTTTGACCCGTCGGATTTGATAACCTCGATGGGGTCTTCGCAGCGCTCGAACGTCGTAAAACGATAATTGCACGAGCAGCATTCACGACGACGCTTGATAGTGTTGTTCGACTCCTGCATACGGGAATCGACAACGCGGGTATGTGCCTTGCCGCATTTGGGACAGCGCATGGTACCTCCTCTTAAACGATAACAAGGGTACCATGCGACCGAGCGGAAATCTTACGAACGAGCCGGAACTTTCAGAACTGCACCAGCATCAAGAGAGCCGCGATCGAGGTGATTGACGCTACGAATCATGTCGGAAGTCTCCTGCGTAGAAAGGCCATCGACGGGATGCTCCTGGGCAAGCGACCACAGGGAATCGCCGGACTGCACGCGAACCGTCTCGTAGGTAACGTTGGCTACGGAATCGGCATATGCTGCGTGACGAGCAGAAAAGACTGACGTGGCGAGCACGAAGAACAGGGTGAACGCTACGGCAACAGCAACAATCGTCGAGGCCTTCAGGGCAACAGGAGCCAAAGCAACGGTCGCACGCTGGGTGCGAACGGGTTTAGTGGCCACGGCCTGAAAATGAGAGCGTCCGCCCTTCACGACCGTAAAGGCAGGCGTGGCGGGCGTCTCGAGCTTAAGGGCGAGGTTTCCCTGGACCATATCCGCTGCGTTCATTCTGTTCTCCTCTCGTTTGTTTTGACGAGAACTGTTTTATCAAGCCGCGGGGACAAAAAAGTCTAGCGCGGGAACGAGTGTTCGGTTATTATTATCTTCGAACAGTTGTTCCTGTCAAGCAAAAATAGAACATTTGTTTGGTATGGGTAGAGAGGAATCCCTGATGGCTCGCAAAATTACCAAGCGTCAGCAGCAAATTTACGACTTCATCAAGGAATATCAGCAGGAGAAGGGCTATCCGCCCAGTGTGCGCGAGATGGCTTCGGCTGTGGGCCTTTCCTCCCCTAGCACCGTACATGCACATCTCTCCGCACTCGAAGCACGCGGCCTGCTCAAGCGTGACGCCACCAAGCCTCGCGCCCTCGAGCTCTTTGACGAAGACGGATCTTCCGTCTCCATCTCAAAGTCCGATGAGCCCACAGCACCCCGCGGCACCGTATCGCTGCCTCTCGTAGGCCGCGTCGCCGCAGGGATTCCCATCCTTGCCGAGCAGAATATCGAGGACACCTTTACCATCCCGACCGAGATCGCAACGGACCAGGGGTCCTTTATCCTCGAGGTCCACGGCAATTCGATGATTAACGTCGGCATCTATAACGGCGACTACATCATCGTTCGCGAGCAGAAGAGCGCCATGAATGGCGAGATTGTCGTGGCCATGATCGAAGGCTCCGCAACAGTCAAAACGTTCTACAAGGAGCAGGGGCGCGTTCGCCTGCAGCCTGAAAACGACACCATGGAGCCCATCTACGCGACAAATCCCACGATTCTGGGCAAGGTCGTCGGTTTGATGCGCCGGTTTTCGTAATGCAAAAACGCATCACCGTCTTTGATACCATTCGCGGGTTTACCATGCTATCGATGGCTGGATTTCATGCCTGCTACGACCTTGCCTACCTATATGGTTGGGAGATGCCCTGGTTTACCCAGACCATCTTCCAGGACATCTGGCGTGCCAGCATCAGTTGGGTATTTTTGTTTATTGCCGGCTGGATGTGCACCCTCTCGCGCAACAACATCAAGCGTGCCGCCAAATATGCCGCTGCCGCTTTGGTCGTATGGATTGCAACGACGCTCGTCTCGGTTGATGACTCGGTGAACTTCGGCATCATTTTCTGTATGGCGGCGTGCACTGCCATTGTCGCGCTCGCGCGCCCGGTTCTCGATAGAGTGCCGGCAGTATGGGGTATAACGATTTGCCTCATACTCTTTGCCTGTACCTGGAGCATTCCTAAAGCGGTCTACCCTATCCCCTATCTAGCTTGGCTGGGGTTCCCGGGTCCAGACTTTGTCTCCGGTGATTACTATCCGCTCATACCATTCTTATTTATGTACCTCACAGGCTTCTTTGCCGCCCGCACGGCTCAAAAAGCAAATCGTGATGCGCCAGCATGGGCCTATGCGAATCCCATCCCGGCGCTCGCAAGCCTCGGACGCCATGCACTGCCGTTCTACCTGCTTCATCAACCGATTATCTTGGGTGTACTGGAGCTGATTTATTCCGTTCGGTAACGCTCAAGACGTGGTGCGATACGGGTCGGAAGCTTTGCCACAATACGAACGCCGTCCTCGAGGTATTCCTCGTGCAGGAGGGTTCCCTGTTCGTGCACGAGCGTGATTAACGCGCCCTCTCGATACGGAATATCAGCCGAGAGCAACACATCCGTAGCGGCCGCTTCACGAGCGATACGATCGACTAAGTCATCAAGACCCTCACCCGTCTGAGCCGAGAACAGTACCGCCTCGGGATAGCGCCGGCGGAAGCTCGAGCGGTCGACGCTATCGAGCAGATCAATTTTATTGAACACGGTAAGCGTCAGGCGCTCACCGGCACCAATCTCGTCAAGGACACGATCAACCGCCTCGAGCTGACGCTCGTAATCCTCATCGGAAGCATCCACGACTTTAAGAATCAAATCGGCGCCGAGCACCTCGGAAAGCGTAGATTTAAACGCGTCGACCAGGCCATGGGGCAGCTTTTGAATAAAGCCGACAGTATCGGTGATCGTCATGCCACGGCCACCGGGTAAACGGTACGAGCGCGTCGTGGGATCGAGCGTGGCAAATAGCTTATCCTGCGAAAGTACCGTGGATCCCGTCAATCGATTAAGCAACGTCGACTTGCCGGCATTGGTGTAGCCAGCCAACGCCACGCGAAACGCCGGCGATTCAATACGGCTTTTCGATTGCACATCGCGACGTTGTTCAACCTGCTTTAGTTCGCGTCGAAGAGCTGCGATCTTATTACGAATCAGGCGACGGTCGACCTCTAGCTGGCTTTCGCCCTGGCCAAAGCGCGAGCCAATACCGCCACGCGTCTGTTCCTTGGCAAGATGGCTCCACATACCTCGCAGACGAGGTAGCAGGTACTGCAGCTGTGCTAGCTGCACCTGCAAGCGACCCTCACGAGTCTGGGCATGCAGACCAAAGATATCCAAAATCAACGCCGTACGGTCAATAATCTTAACCGGTTCGCCCACGGCTTTCTCAAGATAGGACTGCTGTGAGGGCGTCAGGTCGTCGTCGAAGATAACAACATCCGCATCCATGCGATGAACCAAACCGCACAGCTCCTCGACCTTGCCGGAGCCGATAAACGATTTGGGATAGGGCTTGACCAGGCGCTGCGACAAGCGTGCCACGCATTGGGCTCCAGCAGTGTGGGCCAAGCACTCAAGCTCATCGAGCGAACGGTCGAGCGGCCAGGCGTTATCGCGCCACTCAACACCAACCAAGATGGCGCGCTCGGGTTCAGGCGCCGTGGGGACCAAAGGGAAACGAGCCATTAGGCAGCCTCGATGCGACGGTAGATATCATCGACGACCTCATCGATCGTAAACTCATCCATATCGAACCACACAATGCGATGGTCGCGCTTAAACCAGGAAAGCTGGCGCTTTGCATAGCGACGTGAGCGCATCTTGATAAGCTCACGGGCCTCATCCATGGAAATAACACCACGTAAGGCATCAATAATCTCTTTGTAACCGATTGCCTGCATCGATGTGAGTGCATCACCCAGGCCCTGGTCCATAAGGCCACGGACCTCATCAACCAGCCCCTGCTCAAACATAAGGTCGACACGCAGGTTAATGCGCTCATACAGCACTTCACGGCTACGCATCAGACCAAACCACAAGGCATGATAACGCTCGCGCGGAACGCTGAATTTCGACTTCTGCTGGGCATATGACACGCCGTCATCGTGCATCTCGAGCGCACGAATCACACGACGCACGTTATGGGGATGAATCACGGCAGCAGATTCCGGGTCGCGCTCGGCAAGCAAGGCATGCAATGCTTCCTCGCCAATGCGCTCGGCAAGCTCCTGATAGCCCACGCGGCGTTCGTCCTCGAGTTCTCCCGAAGGAAAATCCATTTCATCGAGTGCAGCCTTGAGATACAAGCCCGTACCGCCGCAAAAGACCGGAAGACGTTGTTCAGCAAGCAAACGCTCAATATGCGCTCGGGCATCCGACTGATAGAGCGCAGCAGAATACGCGACGCCCGGATCCACGATATCGACAAGGCGCAGGGGCACCGAGCACTCCTCAGGCATCATTTTGGCCGTACCGATGTCCATGCCGCGATAGATTTGCATCGCGTCACACGACAACACTTCAGACGACAGACGAACAGCCAGACGGTCGGCAACATCGCTCTTGCCGACCGCGGTCGGACCGACAATCGCTACGACAGAAAGGCTTGCACCGGGGGAAATCATTAGCGAGGCTCGCCCACGACGGAGCCAGACAGATACCACGTCTTGGCGACATCAATATCAACATCGACGATCTTGCCGATGAGCTGATCGATGCTATAGCCAGCAGGAATCGGCGCATGCACCGTCTGGTTCTTGGGGCTCTTGCCCAGAAGGACAGCGTCGTTCTTCTTGCTCGTGCCCTCAATGAGCGCAGGCACCACGGTGTGAAGCTCGCCCTGATTATACTCGTGCGCCGTCGTCTCAATAACCTTGACCAGACGGTTAAAGCGCTCAAGGATAACCTCATGCGGGGTGGGATCATTAATCTCGGCGGCCGGAGTACCGGCGCGCTTGGAGTAAATGAAGGTGTAGGCCTGGGCATAGCGCACCGTCTCGGCAAGCGAGAGCGTCTGCTCAAAGTCTTCCACGGTCTCGCCCGGGAAACCCACGATGATGTCGGTCGAAAGCGCAATGTCGGGCATACGGTTACGAATACGATCGACCAGGCCCAGATAATCCTCGCGCGTATAACGACGATTCATCTCTTTAAGAATGCGCGTGGAGCCCGACTGAACGGCCAGGTGGAGCTGCGGCATAACGGCAGGCGTCTCGGCCATAGCATCGATGGTCTCGGGCAGCAGATCTTTGGGATGCGAAGAGGTAAAGAAGATACGCTCGACACCCGTATCGCCCACGGCGCGCAGCAGATCGGCAAAGCGCGGCTTGCCAAAGAGGTCGCGACCGTAGGAATTAACGTTTTGGCCCAGAAGCGTAATCTCACGCACGCCCTGACGCACGAGCCCGGTCACCTCGTCGACAATCTCCTCGAAGGGGCGGCTCTTCTCGCGGCCACGGACGTACGGCACGATGCAGTACGTGCAAAAGTTGTTACAGCCTGTCATGATGGGAACCCAGGCGTGATACTGCGTCTCGCGATGCCACGGCATACTCATGGCGTCGGTATCCTCATGCTCATTCGTGCGGATATGGCGCTTGCCATCCAAAAACGCCTCGGCGATAAGCTCCGCCACATGCGCAATGGAATGAGTACCAAAAATGACATTGACGTTATCGACGTTGGTAAGCAAGCCTTCGCCATCGCGCTGGGCGATGCAGCCTCCCACAGCGACCACACGCTTACCCGAAGGCGAAGGAGGAAGGCTCTTGCAGGAATTGCACTGACCATACAGGCGCGTATCGGCAGCCTCGCGCACACAGCACGTCATGAACACGACAATATCGGCATGCTCCGGATCGAGCGCCATAAGACAGCCATACGAATCGAGCAAACCACTCACGCGCTCGGAGTCGTGCTGGTTCATCTGGCAGCCGAATGTGCGAATAAAGTAGGTTTTACCGGCAAGAATATCGCGTACGGAACGCTGGTCCATGAGCTTACATCCTAACGATAGTATCGACGGGGCGCATAGGTGCTACAAGCGTGCAGATGGCTCGCTTACGCAACAGGCTTAACGTCGTCCATGACGACGTTATCCATAGCAGCCCGATTAATCTGGTGAACGTAGATAGAGAGACGAATTGCCGTGCGCGACTCCCCGTTAATGAGAATGTCAGAGAACACCGGCGCGCAGGAGACATCAAAGCCGGTCGGAATCAGAAAGCCGCGCGCAATGGCGACGGCCTTGATGGCCTGGTTAACGGCACCGGCGCCGACGCACTGAATGTTGACGGGAACGCCATCTTTGACCATGCCGGCAATGGCACCGGCAACGGACGCGGGCGATGATTTGCTTGATACCTTCAGGCAATCCATGAAGAAACTCCTGCGTTTAAAAGTACGTTTTAACTGCAATAACTGTATCGTACCGAGCGGACTCGGTAAAGATGCTATTCCTCTTTGGCAAGATCGAACGTCACGGTGATACGATCACGCGAAACGCGAATCTTAGGGTCGCCGCACAGATTGAGGTAATACCGGGCGGCGAGGTCGTTAAAGTCACGCTCGACAGCACGCGAAAACTGCGCCATGTCATCCTTGGCAATGCGAAGTCCTCGACGATCCTTGGCAAGATCGACGGGAGCCGGCGAAAGCGAGGTGGAATCGCGCTCGCGCAGCAGACGTGCGGTCACGCCGCGAACGGGCTTAATCTGTCCCGACAGAATACGATGAGCAGTGCGCTCGGACATCTCAAGGCCCAGACCGGAGCAGATCCGGATAAAGTCCTCGGCATCCGAGGCAAGGCCCAAGCGATCGATAACTGGAAGCTCGCACTCGTCGTCGATAAAGAGCAGGCGCGACGTATCGAGACGACTCGAAGCCTGAGCGTACAAGGTCGCAGCGATCTCGGACGGAGAGCCCAGATACACATCGCAACTACGCAGCTCCTCAAGAGCAAACTCACACGCAGCGCGAATAATGTTGTGAGGACCACGAGCACATACATAGCGGCCGTCTTCATCTTTAACCGCCTGAGGCCAGCTCGACTGGTCGGCGCGTTCACCCAAGCGATCGGTGGCTACGCACACCTTAAATGCGGAACCCAAATCGATACCCGATGTAACAACGCGTGCCTCATCGGTGTTCTGCTTGATAGAGAACAGCGCCATACCACGACCGTGAACACCCCAACGGTCCATTTTCATGCTCTCGAGCTTGGAGGTAACACGGGCATCGAAGATACGCTCCTGCATATCCTGCGGCACACCCGAACCGTTATCCAGGAAGAGGAGGGTGCGAACACCCTCCTCCTTGGTCGTGGCAAGATAGACCCTATCGGCTCCGGCATCACGAGCATTACGCAGCATCTCGATGACAATGTCCTCTACATGCTGAATATCATGCTTGGCCTGACGGCGCTCGGCCTCCGAAACGCGGAGGCGGACATACCCCTCGCCAAGGTTTTCCTCGACGCGAAGGTTGCCCTCCCCCGACATCGACGCGATAAATGAGATGAGCTCGTTCGCGTCGTTCATGTTATTTAGCGATATCGACGGCACGGCTCTCGCGAATCACGACAACGCGCACCTGACCGGGATACTCCATCTCTTCCTCGATCTGATGGGCGATATCGTGCGCAAGCACCGTGGACTGGGCATCGGAGATCTTGTCCGGCTGGACCATGACATGAACCTCGCGACCGGCCTGCATGGCATAGGTACGCTCGACGCCGTCATGAGAGTTGGCGATCTCCTCGAGCTTCTCAAGACGCTTGATGTAGTTCTCGGCCGACTCGCGGCGGGCACCGGGACGAGAAGCGGAAACGGCATCGGCAGCCTGGACCAGAACGTCGAGCACCGTGTTGGGGTCGACATCGGCATGATGGGCCTCGATCGCGTGGACGATGACGGGCTTCTCACCATAACGGCGGGCAAGCTCGGCGCCAATGACAGCATGCGGACCCTCAACGTCATGGTCGATGGCCTTGCCCAGGTCATGCAGAAGACCGGCGCGCTTGGCGGTCACTACATCCAGACCAAGCTCGGAAGCCATAACGCCGCACAGGTCGGAGACCTCAAGCGAGTGCTGCAGCACGTTCTGACCAAACGAGGTGCGGTAGCGCAAAGCGCCCAGGGTCTTGACGATCTCGGGATGCAGGTCGTGGATACCGGTATCAAAGGCGGCTTGCTCGCCGGCCTCGCGCACACGCTGCTGAACCAAGTCCGCGGCCTTGTGATACATCTCCTCGATGCGGGCGGGGTGAATACGGCCGTCGGCAATGAGGTTCTCAAGCGCCACGCGGGCGGTCTCACGACGGACCGGATCGAAGCTCGAAAGCACAACGGTCTCGGGGGTGTCGTCAATCACGAGGTTGACGCCGGACACCTGCTCAAAGGTGCGAATGTTGCGACCCTCGCGACCGATGATTCGACCTTTGAGGTCATCGGAGGGAATATGCACGGAAGTGACGGTGACCTCGGCGGTATGGTCGGCGGCACAGCGCTGAATCGCCAGGGAGAGAATCTCCTGGGCGGTCTTGTGGCACTCGGCGCGGACCTGCTGCTCGGACTCACGGATGATAGTGGCTGCCTCGTGGGTAACCTCGCCGCGGACCTTGTCGAGCAGCTCCTTGTGAGCGTCCTCGCGCGTAAGGTCGGCAATACGCTCAAGCTCAGAGGTCTGCTTGGCGCAGAGCTCCTCAAGCTCGCGAGAGCGCTTCTCGACCTGACCGGCCTGGCTGGACAGCTGATGCTCGCGCTTATCGAGCGCATCGTTGCGGCGATCGAGCGATTCCTCGCGCTGCATCACGCGATTTTCGAGCGTGCGAATCTCGCTCTTACGCTGCTTGTCCTCGGCCTCGGCGGCCTGCTTGTTCTTGATGATCTCTTCCTTAGCCTCGAGCAGAGCCTCTTTTTTGAGGGTCTCGGCCTGACGCTTTGCATCACCGATCAGGGACTCTGCCTGCGCGTGTGCCGACTGAATCTTTTCGTCGGCCTCGTGAAGACTACCCTGCTTGGCGGTGCGCATGTAGGCAATGGCGGCGATGGCACCCAAAACGAGGCCAACGAGCGCTGCAATGATAGGCATGCTCACTCCTTTTTATGGATTCGTTACACAACAAAGCGAACCGTCCTCACGAACGGCTCGCGACATTTGAGTAATATGGGCGCAGCTAATGCGGGTCGGATACAGATAAACATATAAACAAACTCATCACAGATGAGCACATATCACAAAGCAAATGACAGCAATTATCCTACGTTGAACCGCAACAACTGTCAAATAAACGCACCCGCACGGCGCCAATCGAGCGGTGAACGGCAGGGGCGTAACGGGTGCTACGCTTACACGGAGCATTCCTCGCTTAAGGCATCGAGGCGTGCCTTAACGGCATCGGCGGCGATGTGATAGGAAAAACCCTTACCCATCAAAAACCTGACGAGCTTTTCGAATGCACGTACTTCGGGAACGCGACGTTTAGCGAGCAAGGCCGAAGCGCGGGCCAAGTCATCGTCCGCGGCAAAATACGCCTCGGGATACCCGGGGATATCGTCAAGCACGACATGACGACGCTTGAGCTCAACCTCGATCTTGCGCTGTCCCCAGCCGCGACGCTTGCGTTCTTCGATAAAGTACGAGCAAAAGCGGTTCTCATCCAAAAAACGATACTCGGTCGCTCGAGCAACGGCAAAATCGATCGCGGGCTGTCGAAAGCCATAGCGCGCCAACTTATCGCGCACCTCGCCCGTGGCATGATCGCGGCGCGAAAGCATCTCGGTCACCATGGTGAGCGCACATTTACGTTCGATAAGCTGCACTGCCTCGCGAAAGTCATCCCAATCACAGGGAAGGTCGGAGCGGTTCTTAACGTACAGGCGCGCCACGCGCACGGGAATCCAAATGGAACGTTCGAAACCGCCCTCGAGATCGCAATCGATATGCGCGCAGGGCTTTTTAGACGCATAACCACTCGAGAACGAGGAGGCCGCTTTCTTATCGGGAAAGACGACCGTGGCCTCGATCACCGTATATGACATGTCGGCATCCGCTACTCGTCGTCATCGTCGAGCATCGCGGAGCCATCGATGGCGTACAGCTCGTCAAACTCCTCGGGGGCGGGCTGATCGGTCAACTCAACCTCGGAGGGGGCATCGTCGTCATACTCAAGGCCGCAGGCAAGGCGAACCTTGTGCTCGATCTCGTCGGCGCAATCGGGGTGCTCGCGCAGGAACGTCTTGGCGGCCTCGCGACCGTTGCCGAGCTTGTCCTCGCCATAGGCAAACCAGGACCCCATCTTTTTGCAAATGCCGCACTCAACGGCCATATCCAGAATCGAGCCCTCTTTGGAGATGCCGGTGCCGTACATAATGTCAAACTCGGCCGAGCGGAACGGAGCGGCCACCTTGTTCTTAACGACCTTGGCGCGCACGCGATTACCGATAACCTCGTCCTTAAGCTTGATGGTATCGATTTTGCGAATATCGATTCGCACGGAAGAGAAGAACTTGAGCGCGCGGCCACCCGTGGTGGTCTCAGGGTTGCCGAACATGACACCGATCTTCTCGCGCAGCTGGTTAATGAAGATGCAGGTCGTATTGGACTTGGAAAGCGAGCCGGCGAGCTTGCGGAGCGCCTGGCTCATCAAGCGAGCCTGCAAACCCACCGTCGTGTCACCGATCTCGCCCTCAATCTCGGCACGCGGAGTCAAGGCGGCAACAGAGTCAACGACGATGGCATCGATGGCACCGGAGCGCACAAGCATATCGACGATCTCGAGCGCCTGCTCGCCCGTATCGGGCTGGGAAATCAGGACCTCGTCGATATCGACGCCAATGCGCGCGGCATAGGTGGGATCAAGCGCGTGCTCGGCATCGATAAATGCAACAACGCCGCCCATGGCCTGCGCTTCTGCAAGGATCTCGAGCGAAAGCGTCGTCTTACCGGAGGACTCGGGGCCATAAATCTCGACGATACGGCCGCGCGGCACGCCGCCGATACCCAAAGCGGCATCGAGCGCCAGAGAGCCCGTCGGAATAGCCTCGACCTCAAGCTCGGGACCGCCGTCGCCATACCTCATGATAGAGCCCTGGCCGAACTTCTTCTCAATCTCGGCCTTGGTGGTGGCGATCATCTCATCGCGCTCTTTACCCGTCGTGCGTGCATGAACGGTGCGTACGGGACCTGAATTCTTGGCCATGAATAGCCCTCCTCTTAACAACCTGAAACGATAATAAACGAACGGCTGTTCGTGGTCAACCGTTCAGATTCATCATATGCACCCGACCATTCCAAAACCCGACCAAACGCCGACCAATCACCGACCAAACACTTGACCACGCCAATCACAAATACAGGTGCTCGGACAAATTTAGGCTTTGTACCAGCGCAAACACCAATACCGTCAAAGGTCCCTATCTCCACAATTAAGGGGCCCTAAGGCCCCTTAAACCATGTCTATTCCATAGAGTTGAGCACGCGGACAATGCGTCCCAAAGCCTCCGCGACCGAATGGGCACGAACGCACGATCGATCGCCTTCGTAATGACAGCGCGCAGACTCGACAACCGGCGCTCCCCCATCGGCCGCGCGATACGCCCAGCCAATATAGAACGTGCCGGCGGGATCTTGCTCGGTGCCGCCACCGGGCCCAGCATAGCCCGTTGCGCTTACGGCTATATCGCTCTGATAAAGGTCCAGCGAGCCCGCGGCCATCTCACGCGCCGTCTGGTGCGACACGGCGCTAAACCGATCGAGCGTTTCCTGCTCGACGCCAAGCACGCGATGCTTGATTTCATCGCAATAGGTCACCGCACCGCCACGAAGCACCGCCGAGGCACCCGGGATATCGGCAATCGTCGAGGCGATCATGCCCGCCGTCAACGACTCCGCCGTCGACACCGTCACACCACGGGCACTCGCGCGCTTGACAATATCACGCGCCATCTCCTCGTTGTTTGCGGCAATCTGTAAATAAGACTCCGTCATACCCACCAGGACCTAGACCGAAAAGACGATCTTGCGGCAGTTCCAGAAGTACTGGGCGCCCGAGACAATGGTCAAAATCACGGCGATGACGTACAGGAAGCGCGACACCGAATAGACGCCGAGCAGCAGCGACACCGGCCCCAGCTGAAGACCGGCCATCGCAAAGACGCACAGATAGCCGCAGATAGAGACCATCGTGGTCGCCGTCTTATACTTGCCGAGCTTGTCGGCGGCAACGACCACACCGGCAGCACTTGCGACCATACGAAGGGCGCTCACCAACAGCTCACGGAACAGGATAATGAACACGGACCACACGGTCACCGCGCCAAAATCCAGGAACAGCAGCAGGGCCGAGAACACCAGCAGCTTGTCGGCGATGGGGTCCAAGAACTTGCCGAAATCGGTGATCTCGTTACGCGAGCGCGCCAGATAGCCGTCGACCTTATCGGTGCACGACAGGATCACGTACAAAATGAAGGCGGCGGCTGCGAGCGGACCGTCGAAGGTGCTCCAGTCCGTACCGGCAACGCTCGCGTGAGACAGGGCCGAAACGATCATGAACACCGGGATAAAGACGATGCGAACGCACGTCACGATGTTGGCGGGCGTCCAAACACTCGTCAGTTCCTTATTGCTCTCGTTTGCCACGACGCTCTCCTATTCCACAACATGACCGATAAGCTCATAGCAGAAGCTATCGGTAAACTCGACAGTCAGAATATCGCCCACGGACGCCTCGCTGGCGTCCAGATGCACCGCGCCATCGGAATCGGGCGCCTGGAACCAGGCGTGACCGATCAGCTCGGCGCCGTCCTCGGTCTCCTCGATGCCGTCGACGATCACCTGTGCGCGCTCGCCCACATGGGCCGCCGTGGCGGCAAAACCGAGCGACTCGGCCAGATCCATGGCCTCCTGGGCACGCTCGAGCTTGACCTCCTCATCGACCTGGCCCTCCATCTTGGCAGCCAGGCTGCCCTCCTCACGCGAGTAGGCAAAGACGCTCGTGTAGTCAAAGCCGACGGTGTCCATAAAGTCGATAAGATCGCGGAACTCGTCGTCGGTCTCGGTCGGGAAGCCGACCATGGCCGTAGAGCGAATCACGATGCCGGGGATGCGCTCGCGAAGGTCGCGGAACAGATCCTCGAGCTCCTGGCGCGAACCGGAGCGACGCATGGCCTTGAGGATGCGCGCGTCGCAGTGCTGCACGGGGATATCGATATAGGGCAGCACCTCGGGCGTATCGCGAATCGTCTCGATAAGCTCGTCGGTCATTCCCTCGGGCTGCAGGTAGAGCACGCGGACCCAGACATTGTGCGGACGCACGACCTCGGCAACGGCACGCAGCAGCTGCGCCAGATTGCGCGGCGAGCCCTCAGCGACGTCCTCGTCGGCAAAGTCGGTGCCCCAAATGCCCGTGTCCTGGCCGATCAGCACGATCTCGCGCACACCGCCGGCAACCAGGTCGCGCACCTCGGTGATAATGCTCTCGGCATTACGCGAATGATAGCGACCGCGAATGTAGGGGATCATGCAGAAGCTGCAAAAACGATTGCAGCCATCGGAGATCTTAACATAGGCAACGGCACCCTCAACGGTACGCTTGACCTGCGGGATATAGGCAGCGATCTCGCGCTCCACGCCCAGTACGCCATCGATGACAGAGACGATACCGTCTTCCTCATCGGCCTTCACAAAGGCAGCGACCTCGGGAAGCTCGTCGGGCAGGTCATCGCCGTAACGAGACGGCACGCAACCGCACATGACGATGGGGCAGGCGCGAACGCCGTCCTGCACCTCGTTAGCGAGCTCGAGCGTGGTCTCGATGCTCTCGGACGTCGCCGAGGCAAGAAACGAGCACGTATTGACGATAGCGATATCGGCATCCTGCGGATCGAATGCCTCCTCGTAACCCGCAGCGGTCAGCAGCGAACGCATGCGGTCGGTATCGACCTCGTTCTTGGCGCAGCCAAGCGTGATATAGAGTACGGAACCCAACGGAGTATCCATGTTGGAGAACGGTCCTTTCGAGTAAATTAGCGGTAGTTGGTAAACTGCAGCGGCTGGCCGTAGTCCTGGTCGCGCAGGAACTGGATCACCGTCTGAAGCGCGTCCTTAGAAGCCGAGGAAACGCGCAGCTTATCGGCCTCGATGGTCACCTTGACCTTGAGCTTTTGATCTTTGATGTCCTTATTGATCTTCTTGGCGGTCGCCTGGTCGATGCCCTCGACGATATGGCCGAGCACGCGCACGGTACCGCCCGAAGCCGCCTGCGGCGCGTCCCAGGAGACAGCCTTGAGGTCGATGCCGCGCTTGATGAGCTTAGAGCTCAGCACGTCGATGATCTGCTTGGAGACGAAATCGGCCGGTGCATTGATTGTAAAGAGCTTGTCGCCCTTCGAAAGCTCGATGGTGGCGCCAGAGTCCTTGAGGTCATAGCGCTGAGAGATCTCGCGAGTGGTCTGCTGGAAAGCGTTATCGACCTCCTGCATATTGACCTCGGACACAACGTCGAAGCTGGAATCTTTAGCCATGGTTCTTCCTTTCGGTACGGGGAGCCTTAATAGCTGTCGTACGGATTGTCATCTGAATCGTTTGCTGCCCGGCCGTCGGATGCCGTGTCGGTGCCGTCGGCAGACTGAGCATCGGCGCCGTCGACAGCATCGGTGCCGTCGGTACTCTCGCCGTCCTCGGAGTCTGTGGTCTCCTTCTTGGGAACGGTAATGGTCACGCGCGCCACGCCCGATGTCTTGGTGTCATAGCGAACCTTTTCGCCGTTCTTGGTAACCGTGACATCGGAGGGCTTGGACGTGGTGATCTCGATCGAGGACTCAGGCGTGTACTCCTGCTCAAAGGGGCCGGTCGCCTGGGCGCCGTAGACCGATTTACCGTCGACCTTGACCTCAATCCAGGCGGTCTTGCCCTTGGCAACGGAAACCTTGACCTTGATGACCTCGTCCTCTTCCTTTTTTACCGTCGCCTTGGCGGCATCGGAATCGGCAGAATCCGTCGCATCGTCGGTGCCTTCATCCTCGTCAACGGATTCGGTCTTCTTGGAAGACTTCTTGGTCGTCGTCTTGGTGGCCGCGGGCGTCTCGGGCGTCGACTCGGGTGCAGAAGAGCCACAGCCACGCAGGAGGACCACGATGAGCAAAATCAGCAAAAGTGCCACGGCACCGATGCCGGCGTAGATGATGCGCGGATCGAGACCATTGTTCTGAGGAGCACGTCCACCGCCGCGTCCGCGATTGGAGCCGCCACGGCCATTCCCCTGCGGCATACGGCCGCGACCGCTATCGGGACGACCACGATAGCCGCCTTGGCGCTGCGAGCCACGCTGGCCCGAACGCGGCGCAAGCTCGCCACGGTTCTGATAGCCACGCTGTTCAGAGCGAGGCGCCGAAGTGCGCTGGCCGTAAGGCTGCGATTGCGAACGAAGGCGCGGCGTCACCTGCGTGGTATCGGCGTCGGCGTAACCACCGCGGGAACGCCCGGCAGAAACTCCGCGATATCCACGACCGGAGTAGCCTCCGTCGCCGTAACCGGCGCGAGGATCGCGACTCAACCCGCGAGCGGCGGGAAGCGCACGGTCATCCGGCATGGGCGTACTGCGAAAGCGATCTCGCTGAGAACGAAT